>CAZFLQ010000001.1:0-32159 GCA_964519935.1 uncultured Puniceicoccaceae bacterium
CGCAGGAAAGGGATTGCAAATCCCTTCTCCATAGCGGGGCTGAGGCCTCCTTCGCGTCCGTGATTGCGGGGCTCTGGCGTGGAAAATGCTCGGATGGGGGGGGGCACGGTGGGCAGGCCGACGACTTTGCGGGAGACTTCTCCAATCCCGGAATCAGGTTCATCTCGCTTTCCCGTTATTCCGTCGCAATCGCTGATTTTCGAGAATAGGTCGGGTGGTCTGAGGCTGCGGGCCTGAGGTTGGCACGGGGGGTTGCTCTGAACCGGCAGTGGTCGCCGCGAGCGGTGCCCCGTAGTGGTTGGACATTGACGGTCGGGGGGTGGGCGGCGAGAGTTTGGGGTGTTATGGCGAGAACTTCGTTGAAGAGTCGGCCCCCGATGGCGCGGATGATGCGGATTCATGATTCGTTGAAGCGGGATACGTTTCCGAATTCGAATGGTCTGGCGCGGGATTTGGAGGTGACGGCGAAGACGATCCATCGGGATGTCGAGTTTATGCGGGACCAGTTGTCGCTGCCAATTGAGTGGGATCCGTATAAAAACGGTTACTATTATTCGGAGGCGGTGAATGCGTTTCCGACCGTGGAGGTCTCGGAGGGGGAGCTGTTCGCTTTGCTGGTAGCGCAAAAGTCGTTGGCGGTTTACCGGAATACGCCGTATGAGAAGCCCCTCGCGAATGCCTTTCGGAAAATTAGCGCGAGTTTGCAGGACCGGCTTTATTTTCCGCTCGATGCGATGGAGACGGCGATCAGCTTTAAGTCAGTGGGGTTGTCAACGGTCGAGCTGGAGACGTTTCAAATCGTTTCGCGGGCGGTCGTGACGGAGCAGGAACTGGAATTCGAATACCGCGGATTTACGGACAAGCGTTTCAAAAAGCGGCGGATTCAGCCCTGGCATATTTGTTGTATCGATAATCAGTGGTATTTGATCGGGTATGACTTGATGCGGAAGGCGAAGCGGACGTTTTTGCTGGTGCGAATGAAGGGGTTGCGGTTGACGGGGGATGCTTTCAAGCGGCCGGGGGACTTTGATATCCGGGAGCATTTGAAGAGTTCGTTTGGGGTGTTTACGGGAGCGGAACCAGTAGAGGTGCGGGTCGAGTTTCGGGGAAAGGCGGCCCGGCTGGTTCAGGAAAAGACCTGGCATCCGACGCAGGAGATTAAGGACCTCGGGGGAGGGCGGATCGAGTACTCGGTTTTACTAGGGGATCTGTTCGAAATCGAACGGTGGATCCTGGGATGGGGAGGGGAGGCAAGGGTGCTGGCACCGCGAAGGTTGCAGACAAGTATTCGGAAGCAGGCGGAGGCGATTCTGGGGTGACGACCGAAACACAAACTCTTCAATCCGGGGGATTGAAAGGTTTGTTCCGGGGTGGGGGTGGATTTAGTTCACTTCGGCTGAGCTGGGAGGGACCTCGGGAGGTTTTTTTTCGAAGAAAAAGGTATGGATGAGGTAAAGGGTGACGCCCGTGAAGATGAAGGAGTCGGCAAGGTTGAAGGCGGGCCAGCGGTAGCCGGGGAAGCCGAGGAAGCCAATCGCGGGGATGTGGACGTCGAGGAAGTCGGTCACAAAGCCGAGGCGGACGCGGTCAACGAAGTTGCCGAGGATCCCCCCGATGAGGAATCCGAAATAGAATTGAAGGGGAAGGCGGTGGAGGCCGATGGCGCGGCGCTGGAGAAAGATCCAAAGGAGGACGATAATCGCGAGGGCGGCGAGGAAGAGGCTTTTCCCGCCGAGGATGCCCCAGGCAGCACCGTGGTTGCCAATGTGAACAAGGTAGAACGTGCCGGGGATGACCGGGGTGGGTTCGACGGTGGCGCCACCGAGGAAGTAGGTCCCGTAGGGGATCGTCTGGCGGATGATGGCCTTGGTGACCTGGTCGAGAAGAAGGCAGAGGCTGGCGAGACCGAGGAGGAGTCGGTAGTTCCTGAAGCGGGTGCTGCCATCGGTGGCCGGGTGGTTATTCGTCGGCATCCTCGTCACTAAAGGTGGCGAGATCCTCCGAGCTGGTCCCGAAGATGCCACCGCGTTCGACCCGGCGGCGCTGGTTACGTTCGATCTCCTGCTGGCCCTCGATCGAATAGCGGGCAAAGGGGACGGCTTTGAGGCGATCGCGACTGATCGGTTTACCGGTGATCTCGCAGACCCCGTAGCTGCCGTCGCGGATCCGGGCGATGGCATCGTCGATTTCCTGGAGGGCCTCCTGCTCGCTCGATACCATGCTGAGGGCGAAGTCGCGTTCGAAGTTCTCGGTTCCGGCATCGGCCATGTGTTGACCGTATCCGGAAAGGTCACCGGAATCATCGCGATTGGAGATTCCGAGGTTTTCCTGGGAGTGCCGCATGAGGCCCTCTTCGACGCCCTCGCGCAGATCAATCAGGGCGTTGTAGAAGGTACGTAGTTTCTTGGGGATGGATTCGTCGTCGCGGTTGTTGACCGGAGCGGTCGTTTCGAGGGGATTGAAGCCGAGAATATCGGCCATTGAGACGGCGCCGAAACTTTGCCTGGGACGCGGTTGGACCGGTATGTCGTCGGCGGGGCGGGAGGTTTTGGGCTTGGTCGGAAGGGAACCGGTATCGACGGTGGTGGGGTCGATTTCGTCCTCGCCGGTGCGGCTTTTGATGATCTCGCGGACGTCATCAAGGGTAAAGGGGTCGGGTCCGGAGCGTTTCTCATCGCCGGTTCCCGGTTTGCGGGTCGAGGATACCTTCGAAAGGGCGGCCGTGAGTCGAAGGGAAAGGCCGGAGGAGACGGCCTCGTCGGTGTCGGTCTGTGGAGTGGAGATCGCATCGGTTTTCTTCGATCCGCTTCCGGTCGCCTTGACTTTTCCGGCCGTTTTGGTGGCGGGTTTTCGGGCCGGGGGCTTTTTCCCGGTGGTCTTTTTGGCGGCGGGGGGAGCGGCTTTCCGGGCGGGAGCCTTTTTCACCGGGCTGCTTTTTTTGGCGACGGCTTTCCGGGTTGGAGCTGCTTTCTTCGCAGGAGCTTTTTTCGTCGGGCCGGCCTTTTTGGCAGGTGTCGCCTTTTTGGCAACGGCCTTTTTGGCAGGTGTCGCTTTCCTCGCGGGGGCCTTTTTGGCGGGTGTCGCCTTTTTGGCGGGGGCCTTCTGGGTGGTCTTTTTGGGCATGATCGTGGTGGTCGGGAATAGGGGATGGTTTTCAGGCGGAGCCGAGGGCTTCCGCGCAGCGTGGACAAACAGATTCGGTAACCGTTCCGTCGGTTGAGACGAGGGTCTCAACGGTTCGCCAGCAGCGGGGGCATTTGATGCCTTCGGCCGGCCGGGCGGTTACGGTGGTTGTATCGCGAGGGTTGCCGGGGGCAAGCGAGACGGCGGAGACGATAAAAAGCTCGGGAAGGCGCTGGGAGTGGCGCTGGAGGATGTCGGCGAGGGGATCGTCCGGTGCGAATGTGATCGCAACGGAGGCGTCGAGGGACTGGCCAATCTGTTTGGTCTGGCGAATGGCCTCGAGGGGTTCGTTAACGCGGGTTGATTTGAACTCGAGGAGACGGGCGATCTCGTCGGCCTGGGGGTCGGATTCGGCGGTTGGATCGGGTTCGGGCCAATCGGCGAGAAAAACGGTCGCGTCGGAAAGTTCGGATCCGGTCTCGAACCAGGACCAGAGTTCGTCGGTGGTGAAGGGGAGGATGGGGGCGAGCAAGCGGGCGAGGGTGGTGAGAATCGAGTCGATCGCGGTCTGGGATGATCGGCGGAGGGGATGGTTGGGGGCGAGGGTGTAGAGCCGATCCTTGAGGATGTCGTGATAGCCGGCGGAGAGGGTATTGGCGAAGAAGCGGGAGATCTCCTGGTAGACGCGGTGAAATTCGTAAGCATCATAGGCGGCGGTAACGCGCCGGATGAGCTGTGAGGTCTCGGCGAGGGCCCATTTATCGAGGGGATCGAGATTGGTAAAGGGAACCGCGTCGGTGGCGCGTTCAAAGTCGTAGAGGTTGCCAAGCTGGAAGCGAAGACCGTTGCGGATCAGGCGGTAGGTCTGGGAAACGTGTTTGAGGATCTCGTCGGAGACGGGAATGTCATTGCGATAATCCTCGGAGGCGATCCAGAGGCGGACGACATCGGCCCCGAAGCGTTTGATGTAATCGTCAGCGGTCTGGGGTTTCCCGTCGGACTTGGAGATTTTCTGACCATCGCCACCGACGATGAAACCGTGGGTGATGATTTTCCGGTAAGGGGCGGCGCGGTCGGCGATGGTGGCGGTCCAGAGGGAGGACTGGAACCAGCCGCGGTGTTGATCGCTGCCCTCGAGGTAAACGTCGGCGGGCCAGTGGAGATCGGGGGTTTGCTGGAGGACGGCGCGATGGCTGCAGCCGGAATCGATCCAGACATCAAGGGTGTCACGTCCGGGGACGATGCGGCGGGAGGCCCAGTTGCCGGGAAGGGCGATCCCGTCGAGGAGCGTGTCGACCGACTGTTCGAACCAGATGGCGGTTCCGGCGGATTCGACCTTGTCGGCAATCGCCTCAATGACGGCGGGATCGAGGAGACAATCGTCGCTGTCGGCATCGAAAAAGGCGGGGATCGGAACGCCCCAGGAGCGTTGGCGCGAGACGCACCAGTCGGGTCGGTTGGAGACGGATCCCCGGATACGGTTGCGACCCCATTCGGGTTCCCAGGAGGCCTGATCGATGTTCGCAAGGACGCGGTCGCGGAGACCGTCCTTGTCGAGGGAAACGAACCACTGGTCCATCGCGCGGAAGACGACGGGGGTCTTCGAGCGCCAGCAGTGGGGGTAGGAGTGCTGGAATTTGCGGGCGGAGAGGAGGGAGCCGGTTTCCTTGAGGATGGCGAGGACGCCTTTATTGGCCTCGGACGTATCCTTACGGTCGGCTGGTTCGAGCACGGATTTTCCGACGAGGGTCACGGGGATCTGACCGTCGTCGAGGTATTTTCCGTAATCGTCGAGGGGGCAGTAGATATCGAGCCCGTATTTCAGGCCGGTGAGGTAGTCCTCCATCCCGTGACCGGGGGCGGTGTGGACGCAACCGGTGCCGCTGTCGGTGGTGACGTAGTCGGCGAGGACGATCGGACTGGGGCGGTCGATGAACGGGTGGCGGGTCTGGATGCCTTCGAGGGCCTCACCGCGGAAGGTTTCCCGGCGGCGGGCATCCTTAACCCCGCAGGCATCGACAAAGGCATCGACGAGGTCGGTGGCGACGAGGAATTTGCGATCCCCGTCGGTCTGGACGACGGTGTATTCGACCCTTGGATGCAGGGCGATGGCGAGATTGGCGGGAATCGTCCAGGGGGTGGTTGTCCAGATGACGAAGGAGGTGTCAGCGGGGAGCCCGGAGGTCCCGGGGTCGGTGGTGGGAAAGGCGACGTAGATGCTGATGGACGTATGGTCGCGGTATTCGATCTCGGCCTCGGCGAGGGCGGTCTCACAGGGGATCGACCAATAGACGGGTTTCTTGCTGCGGTAGACGAGCCCGGCGCGGACAAAGGCGGCAAAGGTGCGGAGGATGGTGGCCTCGTAGGCAGGGTCGAGGGTGCGGTATTCGCGGTCCCAGTCGGCGATGACCCCGAGACGCTGGAACTGTTTGCGCTGTTTCTCAATGTAGCGGAGGGAAAAGGTCTCGCATTCGCGGCGGAGTTCCGCAGTGGTGAGGTCGCGTCCGGATTCGCGGATTTGGCGGGAGACCTTGTGTTCGATCGGGAGTCCGTGGCAATCCCAGCCGGGGAGGTAGGGGGCGCGAAAACCGCGCATTGACTTATAGCGAACGATGGTGTCCTTGAGGGTTTTGTTGAGGGCCGTACCAATGTGGACATCGCCGTTGGTGAAGGGGGGGCCATCGTGAAGAACGAAGAGGGGGCACGAGGTGTTTTTTTCCTGGATACGATTGTAGAGACCGGTTTTCTCCCAGTGGGTGATGCGGGCGGGTTCGCGTTCGACCAGATTGGCCCGCATGGGGAAGTCGGTTTTGGGGAGATTGAGAGTATCTTTTGGATCGGTGGCCATATGGAACGCTTTACCGTGGAAGTTTGGCGGGAGAAAATTGGAAGATGCGGTAGATTGCTGATCGCGGGGCGGGAGTCAAGGACATGCGAGGACTTTGGGCGGGTGCTGTACTTGACCATTGCACGGCGACGGGAAATCCGTTCTCTCGGTTCGGTGGCTAACTGATGAAAGGTTTTCTGGAGTTATTGGGTTTAGGGTATTCGTTGGAGTCGGCGGCTGGCTGGATTCTGGCCATAATCATCGTGGGGGGCTTTGTCTTGTTGATCGTTGGCGGTGATGGACTGACGCGGGGGGCGAGTGGGCTGGCTCTGCGGGCGAAGGTCAGTCCGGTCGTCGTGGGGCTAACGATTGTTTCGGCGGCGACCTCGATGCCGGAACTGGTAACCTCCCTGATCGCGGTTTTGGCGGGATCGCCGGATCTTGCGATCGGAAACGTGGTCGGGAGCAATGCGGCGAATATCGGTTTGATTTTAGGGACGGCGGTTATTCTAACGCCAATGATGGTGCATGGTCGTTTGCTGCGGCGGGAGATGCCGCTTTTGGTCGGCTTTACGGTCCTTTTTTTTGGGCTTTCGGCGCTGGGCGGGGGGATCGGAAGGGTTGACGCGGGAATCTTTCTGTTTGGAATTATCGCGATCAACGTAATGTTGGTGCAGGCGGCACGTCGGGGAGAGATTGAGATCGAGGAGGTTCCCGAGGATCCCGGGGGTTCCTATTGGGCGTTGGGCGGGTGGATCGTCGGAGGGGCGTTGGCCTTGGCCGTCGGGGCGGAACTTCTGGTCGACGCGTCAACGGTGACGGCCCGCCGAATGGGGGTTTCGGAGGGGGTGATCGGATTGACGGTGCTGGCGGTCGGGACGAGTCTGCCGGAGCTGGGGGCGACCATTGCGGCGGCGAGAAAAGGTCAAACCGGGCTGGTGGTCGGCAACGTGGTTGGATCGAATCTGTTTAATATCGGGCTGATCATTGGGGTCGTCGGCCTGGTTCAGCCTTTTGCGGTGTCGGGAACCATGATGCGATTCGAGTTTCCGGGGATGTTGATCCTGACGGTGGTGCTGGCGGTGGTGATGCGGAGCGGAAAGCGATTGAGTCGCGGGGAGGGGTTTCTGTTGTTCGGGTTGTATCTGGGATACATCGGGTTTGCGGTGAGCTAGGCAACCGATTCAATCGCGATTGAATCGGTTGTTCGGGGGGTGATTTGAGATTTGAGATTTGAGATTTGAGGGCAGGGAGGGGCTGGGGGGTCTTCGAGGGTTGCGAAAGTTTGGGGAGCGGTTCTCCTTTTACGGGATGGATTCTGGACGGTTTTTGACGTTGGAACGGGCGCGGGCGATTGTGGAGCTGGCGGGGACACCGACGTATGTTTACAGCGAGGCAATCCTGCGGGAGCAGGCGGGGCGGATCCGGGCCTTTCCGAATGCATTCGGGTTGACCTGTCGGTTCGCGATGAAGGCCTGCCCGAATCGGGCGATTCTGGAGATCCTGAGGGCGGAGGGGTTTCAGATTGACGCGAGTTCGATCCACGAGGTCCACCGGGCAATGCGGGCGGGGTTCACCCCGTCGGAGATCAGCTTGTCGAGTCAGGAACTGCCGGATGATCTCGGTGGGGTTTTCGGGGAGGGATTGAAGGTCAACGCGTGTTCGCTGGACCAGTTGGAGCGGTATGGCCGCGCCTATCCAGGGAGCGAGGTGGGTTTGCGATTCAATCCGGGGCTGGGTTCGGGCGGGACCGCAAAGACGAATGTGGGCGGACCGTCGAGCAGTTTCGGGATCTGGCGGGAATGGGTTGAAGATGTAAGAGAAATTCTCTTACGGTGTAATTTGAGGGCGGTCCGGATCCACAGTCATATCGGATCGGGGAGTGATCCGGAGGTCTGGAAGCGGACGGCGGGAATGACGCTTGATTTGGTGCGGGAGTTTCCTGAGGTGGGGACGGTTAACCTCGGGGGTGGCTACAAAGTGGCACGGGTGGCAGGCGAGAAGGAGACCGACCCGGCGGTGGTAGGCGCGCCAGTGAGGGAGTTGTTTGAGGCCTTTGGGGCGGAGACGGGGCGTCGTCTGCACCTCGAGGTGGAACCGGGGACTTTTTTGGTAGCGAATGCGGGAGCTGTCCTGTGTCGGGTCGCGGACGTGGTTTCGACCGGGTCGGAGGGGTATCGTTTCCTGAAAGTAGACTCGGGGATGACGGAGATTCTGCGGCCGTCGCTCTATGCAGCGCAGCATCCGATCACGATTTTGGGAGAGGGTCTGGAGTTGCGGAAGCGGGTCCGTTGTGTGGTCGTGGGGCACTGTTGTGAGTCGGGGGACCTATTGACACCCTTGCCGGATGATGCCGAGGGGCTGGCGGAGCGGGACTTTCCGGATCCGGTGCGGGGGGATCTTTGTGTGATCGATGGGGCGGGGGCCTACTGTGCGGCGATGACGACGAAGAATTACAATTCGTTTCCGGAGGCACCGGAGGTTCTCCTGAAGGCGGATGGGAGCTTCCGTCTGATCCGCAAACGCCAGACTTTGGAGCAGATCGTCGAGAACGAGTGTTAAGGTTCGGGGCGGGTTAGGCTTTGGGATGAATGGTTTTCCGTTCGGTATGACTTGACCTTGCTGGGGTGCCTTATGAGGTTGGGCGCGAATCAGTTGGGTTGTGTCACTCTTTTTTCCAGTTCTTATCGTTTTTGCGGCGGCGTTGATTGCGGTCGCGGCAGGCCTTTCCTTTGGATCGTTGGCGGTGACGCTGAAGGCGCTCCTGATCGTGATTTTCTTCTACCTGACGACGCCGATTGCGGCACAGATGTTAGCGCGGGCAGGCTGTCTGAGTGGTGCCCGTCCGACGGCGGATACGTCGATGGACGAGATCGAGCCGCATCTCGAGCGGTTGAAGGCGGAGATAGGTAAGCGCCAAGATTGAAGTCTGATGAAAACTTTGCCGGAGATGTTTCGTGACGCCGCGACGGCCTTTGGAGAAACGGTGGCGGTATCGGTGAATGGGCCGGGTGGGAGTCCGGTCGAAGAAACCTATGCCGGTTTAATGCGGCGGGGGATGGCGGTGGCGGCGGCACTGATCGAGGCGGGGATCAAGAAAGGAGATCGGGTTGGTCTGTTCGCGGACCATTCGATTGAGTGGATCGTTGCAGATTGGGGGATTCAGTTTGCGGGGGCGATCACAGTTCCGCGGGGAAGTGATCTGACGCGGGTGGAGGCCGGCTACATTACGGAGCACGCGGGGATCACCATCTGTTTTGTCGCGAATGGGGGGTTGAGGGAAGATCTGAGAACGGCCGGGTACAACGAGAGGGTGATTTTGTTGCAGGGCGAGGGAGGGGATACCTTGCGGGGGTTGGAGGAAATGGGACTGGAAATGTGGCGGTCGGCTGAGTCGGCAATTTTGGGTCGGATCGATTCGGTTCAGCCTGAGGACACTTTTACGATCATCTACACCTCAGGGACGACGGGAATGCCGAAGGGGGTCGAGTTGAGCCATGCAAATATGTTTGCCCAGGTTCGGGATCAACCGATCCGGATCGATCGAGAGGATAGAACAGTCTCGATTCTACCGATTTGGCACAGCTATGAGCGGGTTTTCCAGATTATCGCGCTGACGCGGGGTGTGCCAATCCACATATCCTCGGTTCGCCGGTTCGGGGAGGACATGAAGCGGATGCGTCCGACGATTCTGGCGGGGGCGCCGCGCTTGTTGGAGGGTGTGCATGACCGGATTCAGGCTCGGGTGGCGGAGGCGCCGAGGGGGCGGCAGCGGCTGTTCCGGGTCGCAATGACGGTCTCGGGATGGGTTCGGGAGGGGACCCTGCAGGCGACCGGACAGTGGTTGGATCTGAATGGGCGCGGGTGGTGGTCGAGGTTGGGATTGAAGATCGGCGGGGTCGGGCGGGTGTTGTTGGGGATGATCCCGAACGCGATCCTTGATCGAGTGGTTTTACAGAAGATCCGGGCGGGGACGGGGGGTTGCCTGAAGGCAGTCATCTCGGGTGGGGGAGCGTTGCAACCGCATGTTGACCGGTTTTTTCTGAGGTTGGGGATTCCGGTTTTCGAGGGGTATGGTCTGACGGAGACATCGCCGGTGGTAGCTTTGCGGCGGTGGGGTTCGATGGTGATGGGAACGGTCGGGGCGCCCTATCGGCATACGGATTTTCGGATTTTGGACCGCGAAACGGGTGATGTGATCGGATCGACTCTCGATGGTTCGGGCCGGGGGCGAGTTGGCGAGGTGGCGGTGAGGGGACCACAGGTGATGAAGGGCTACTACCGCAATCCGGAAGCGACGGAGGCGGTATTGGATGGGGAAGGATGGTTCCGGACCGGGGATCTCGGAATGATTACCTTCAACGGGACCCTGAGGTTGGTCGGTCGGTTGAAGTCGACGATCGTGCTTTTGAGCGGTGAGAATGTGGAACCCGAGCCGATTGAACGCGCGCTGGGGGTGTCGCCGCTGATTGAGACTGCGGTGGTTTTGGGGCAGGACCGCAAATGGCTCGGTGCTCTGATCGTGCCCTCGGCAGAAGGATTGAGGGCAGCGGGTTGGTGCGATGGGGATTTGGGGGATCTGGTGGGGCGGGCGGATGTAGAGGATCGAATCCGTCGGGAGATCCAGGATTGTGTGTCGGCGGGGACGGGTTTCAAGCAGTTCGAGCGGGTTCGGGCTTTTAGGCTTTTGGGCAAATCCTTTGAGATAGGTGTGGAGCTGACTCCGACCTTCAAACTGAAACGGCATGTCATCGAGGAACGATTTAAAGAGCAAATCCGGGATCTGTTTGAGGGTGCGAAAAATTCCTGAGCCTCAGCAATTAGGCGATTGAACACCTTGGTTGATTGAACCAGTATCCCGAAAAAATCGTCTCCCATGTTTTTCCAATCCGCGCGATCTTTCCCGCTTTTTCGGCTTCTTTCTGTATTCCTCGGTCTGGTGCTATCGCCTCTGGCAGCACAGGATGGGGCGCAGCAGCCTCCGGTGGTTGATTCGGTAGAAATCCTCTACGACGGGTATCGCAATGTGAGCGAACAGTATATCCGGGGAAACATTCAAGTCGCTGCGGAACAGTTTTATGATCAAGCGGTGGTGGATGCATCGATCCGATCACTCTACCGCACAGGCCTGTTTGACCTGATCTCGGTCGACGTGCAGCCAGTCGACGGGAACCGGGTTAAGGTTGTTTTCGAGGTGAAGCCGAAGTTCCGGGTGGCGACAATTACGTTTGAGGGAAACGATGCGTACGGTGACGGTCGGCTGCGGAAGGAAATAACAACCAAGGAGGGGGATTTTATTGACGAATTCAACGTTAAGGCAGATGCGGATGCCCTCGTCGCTTTCTATGCAGGAAAGGGATATTCGTCGATCGCGGTGGAGTATGACCTCGGGTTGAACGAGGAAACCGGTCGCGGAAATGTGGTTTTCCGGATCAATGAGGGAGAGAATATCCGAATCCGGTCAATTGATTTTGTGGGGAATGACTCAGTCAAGGCGTCGAAGCTGCGGAGGCAGATGCGTCTGAAGGAGTGGAATTTCTGGTTGTCGTGGATTACCGGTGGGGGAAAGTTCACGAATGAGGGGCTCTTTGAGGATATTCAAAATTTGCTCGTTTATTACCGGGATCAAGGGTTCCTCGATGTGTCGATTCCGGAGTCCGGGATTCAAAAGGAGTTCCCGAAGGATGATCGGATCGCGCTGACCCTGCAAGTGATCGAAGGGAAGCGATATAACACGGGGGATGTCTCGATTACGGGGAATATTCTCTTTGAGGTGGACGAGTTGATGAAGGAACTGAAACTTTTGCCGGGTACCGTGTTTTCTCCGAGCAAGGTGGAGGCGGATCGGACCGCGATCCGGAATTTTTATGGATCGCGCGGGTATCTGGAGACCCAGGTCCGGGCTATCCGGACTGCCAATTTGGAGACGGGTGCGATCGATGTGGTCTATGACATCCGGGAGAGCGAGCAATATTTTGTGCAGTCGATCAACATTCAGGGTAATACCAAGAGTAAGAGCATCGTGATTCTGCGGGAACTGGCGCTCGAGCCGGGAGATGTTTTCGACCTGGTGCGGATGGAGAACAGCAAAGTTCGATTGGAGAATACGCGGTATTTCGAAAGTGTCATATTGGCACCTGAGTCGACGCGAATTCCGAATCGAAAGGACCTGCGGGTGATCGTGCAGGAGGGGCGGACGGGGAACCTGACTTTCGGGGCAGGATTCAGTTCGTTGGAGCGGGCGGTCTTTTTTGCGGAGATCAGCCAGAGCAATTTCGATCTTTTCAACTGGCGCTCCTATTTTCAAGGCGATGGGCAAAAGTTCCGCTTGCGGTTGCAGGTCGGGAGCCGCAGTAGTGAGGTCGTTCTCGCCTTTGAGGAGCCCTGGTTGTTCGAAAAGCGGCTGGCGTTTGGGTTTGAGATTTTCCGGACCTCAAGCGAATTCAACAGTAGCTTGTATGATGAGACCCGGACTGGTTTCGAGGTTTACCTGCGAAAACGGTTGATTGAGTTGATCGAGGGTCGGCTGAGCTATCGGCTGGAGAACGTCGAGATCCTTGACGTCGATGACGATGCCTCGTCTGCAATTAAGGAGGAGGAAGGCGAAAAGCTGGTATCAAAGGCGGGGATTACCCTGATTCGGGATACCCGGGATCGATTTGTGCTGACGCGAAAGGGGAACCGGATCTCGGCAGACACATTTGTGGCGGGCGGATTTCTGGGGGGAGATGTCGATTACTGGAGAGGACAGATTCGAGCCTCACAATTTTTCCCGACCTTCGAGGCGCTTGATCAGACGATCTCATTCTTTGCGCGTGGTGGGGTCCTCGTTCCCTACGGAGATTCCGAGACGGTACCTTTCTTTGACCGTTGGTTTTTGGGAGGACCGGGGACGCTGCGGGGCTTTGATTTTCGTGATGTCGGGCCAAAGGATGAGCAGGGGGAACCGATTGGCGGTAATTCGTATGCCTACCTAAGTGCGGAATACCGCTTCCTTTTGGCGGAGCCGCTGGCAGTGGTGCTGTTTTACGATTGGGGTTTTGTGAATTCAGACGATTGGGATTTCGACCCCGGGAATTACAACGACAACTGGGGGATTGGTTTGCGGGTGTTTGTCCTGGGGGCACCGCTGAGGCTCGATTTCGGATTTCCGATCACGACCGACGAAGGTGCGGATGACGGAATGCAGTTTAATTTTTCGTTTGGAACCCGCTTCTGATTCCGCTGACATTAGGTTTCGAACTTCAACATTGATTTATGAACATCACCAAACTGATCGCATTCGCCGCCATTCTCACCGGGATGGCACTCACCGCCATGGCGCAACAGACCCCGAACCTCGTGACGGTCGATCTCGAGCGGGTATTCAACGAATACTTTAAAGTCCAGGAAGCGCAGGATGCTTTTTCGAAAAGGGTCGAGAAGGCTGATGGCGAGATGCAGGGGATGCTCGAACAGATGCGTACTCTGCAAGAAGACCTCGAGGGTCAGGTTGCGATCATGAAGAGTCCTTCGATGACCGAGGAGAAGAAAGCGGAAGCACGGGCGGAAGCGGAGCGGATTCAGGGCGAGTTGCAGGGGATCAATCAGGAGGCGCAAAAGTTCCGGGCCCGGACCCAGCAGACGCTCAACCAGCGGAAGCAAAATCTGATTGCCCTGCACATGGATGAGATTCGAGGTGTAGTAGCGGGAATTGCAAAGGGCAAGGGCGCGACCCTGGTTCTGAATGCGCAGGCGAATATTGTCGTCTATGCGGACTCATCCTTCGACATTACCTCCGAGGTTGTCGAGGCGCTGAATGCGGACCGGAGCGAGGCACCTGAGGCGCAGTAAACGCGCAGGATTTTATTATCCCGAATCCAGCTTTTTCTAGTCAAACCCTGACCTTTGTGTCAGGGTTTTTTCATAATGGTAATCCACCTGAAGGTAGAAGAATGTTTGCGGCTGGCTGGGGATGGGCTGATCTCGGGTACATATAACGGCCCGATCGAAGGTTTCGCGACTTTGAAGGGGGCGAAGACTGGGGATCTGTCTTTTCTCGGGAACAGCCGTTACCGCAGTGAGGTTGTCGATTCGCAGGCATCGCTGATTTTGTTGCCGGAGGATTACGAGGGCGAACCGCAGGTCGGCCAAATCTACTATCGGGTTAAAAATCCGTCCCTATCGCTTGGTCTGATTTGTGCAGAGTTGGAGCGCCGCACGCTGGTCCGCCCGGAACCGGGGATTCATCCAACCGCGTTTGTGGATCGCGAGGCGATGGTCCATGAGGAGGCGACCGTGGGGCCATTCTGCCTGGTTGGAGCGGGGGCAATAGTTGGGGCGAGAAGCGTCCTGGCGTCGCATGTCCACGTCGGCGAAAATGCAAGGGTTGGGGCGGATTGCGCATTGATGCCGCATGTGACTGTCGCGAATCAATGCCGGATCGGGGACCGCGTCCGTTTACATTCCGGAGTGGTCGTGGGATCGGATGGATTCGGCTATGAATTCGATGGGGACAGTCATCGCAAAGTTCCACAGATCGGCTTGGTTGAGATCGGGGACGATGTCGAGGTAGGGGCAAATACGACGATTGACAGGGCGCGGTTCTCGAAAACCCGTATCGGCAACGGGACGAAGATCGACAATCTCGTCCAGATTGCTCACAACGTTGAGGTTGGTAGTAATTGTATTATTGTTGCACAAGCCGGGATCAGCGGCAGCACGGTGATCGGGGACTGGGTCGTGATTGGTGGCCATACGGGGGTAGCGGGGCATCTTCACCTGGGCAGTGGTTCCAAGGTCGGGGCCATGAGTGGTGTTTCCAAAGACCTTCCTGAAAATTCCTTTGTGCGGGGCGTGCCAGCGATCGATTTTCACCTTGCGCACAAGTTGGCTGCGCTGCAGCGCCGGTTGCCGGATCTTTTCAAGCGAATGGGTGATATCGAATCGCTGCTCGGAGATCCCGCGAAGGAGACAACTATTTCATGAAAGAACCAGCCCTCAAGGTGTTCGGCGGAAACTCCAATCCGGAGCTTGTCGGAAAAATCTGCAACTACCTCGGGATCCCGATTGGCGAGGCGACCGTAACGCGGTTCCCGGATGGGGAAACCTTCGTCAAGATCAACGAGAACATTCGGGGCGATGACGTGTTCATCATCCAGTCGACCTCGGCCCCGGCGAATCATCACATAATGGAGCTGTTGATCCTGATCGATGCGGCGCGACGTGCCTCGGCCTCGCGAATCACCGCAGTGATCCCCTTCTACGGATATGCCCGGCAGGATCGGAAGGACCAGCCGAGGGTCCCGATTACATCAAAGTTGGTGGCGAACCTGTTGGTTGCGGCGGGGGCAAACAGGGTGTTGACGGTTGATCTGCATGCGCAACAAATCCAGGGCTTTTTTGATATTCCGGTTGATCACCTCTACGCCTCGCCAGTGATTTTTGACTATCTGCGGGAGATCGCGACGGAGAAGTTGGCGGTCTTTTCACCTGATGTCGGGGGAATGAAGATGGCGGCAGCGTATGCCGATCTTCTGAAGTGTCCCCTCGGATTTGTTGCCAAGCGTCGGAAGGATGCATCGACGGTTGAGGCGATGAACATGGTCGGTGACGCGAGGGGCTGTGATGTTCTGGTCGTTGACGACATGACGGAGACGGCGGGAACGCTCTGTGCGGCGGCCAGCATTATCAAAAAAAATGGAGCCCGGAGGATTTTCGCGGCAGTGACCCACGGGGTCTTAAACGACATTGGTTACCAGCGTTTGCAGGATAGTGAGATCGATGAGTTGATCGTGACAGACACAACTCCGGTGGATAAACGAAATCTGTCAGTCCTGAAGGTCCTTTCAGTTGCTCCGCTTCTCGGGGAGGCGATTCAACGCATTCACGGAAATTCGAGCGTGACCTCGCTATTTCAAATCAAGGGTTTTTAGGGCGGGATCTTGCAACCGGGATTGCCTGTACTTTACTTAGTTCTAGCGATGGCGGAACCGTTTATCCCCAGCCGATGTCAACTGATTCATCCATGAGAACTTCGATAGCTTACGTTTTGGTCATTTTATTGATCTCCGTCCTTTCAGTGTCGTTCCTGTCGAGAGAGGGGATTGTTCAGGCGATGGCGGATGGAGGCCGGGATTTTCCTGAGCCGACCCTCGATCTCGATAACATTCCGCTTGAAGCGGGGGATGGTGTCGTGACGTCCTATGCTGATATGCTGGAGGGGGTGACACCGGCAGTGGTTGCAGTTTATACCTCGCGAATTGTGCCGATTGATAGGGGGAGGGATTTCCGGCGGGTGGATCCGATGGAGGAATTTTTGCGTCGGTTTTACGGAATGCCTCCGCAGGACAATGGCGAGGGTCGGGAGTTCGATCCGGAAAGCGACGAAAGCCGGAAAGAGCCCTCGGGGGTCGGGAGCGGGGTAATTGTTTCACCGGAGGGATACGTTCTGACAAACAACCATGTCACCGAGGTGGGGCGGAATGGTCAGGCAGCTGACGAAATTAGCGTCAAGCTTTCCGACGGTCGGGAATATATTGCCGAAATTGTTGGTCGTGATCCTTCGACGGACATTGCAGTTCTGAAAATAGAAGACGAGAAACCATTCCCCTTTGTGACGATCGGAAACAGTGACCTCAGCAGGGTGGGGGATGTTGTTTTCGCGTTGGGGAATCCGCTCAATGTCGGGTTGACGGTGACGAGCGGAATCGTCTCCGCAACCGGCCGTACAGATCTGGGGATTCTGAGGGCAAACCGATTTGAGCGATCATTGAGCTTCGAGGATTTTATTCAGACCGATGCGGCGATCAATCGGGGGAATTCCGGTGGTCCTCTGGTCGATGCGGGGGGACGAATGATTGGTATCAACACGGCGATCATTTCTGGTACTGGTGGGAACATCGGGATCGGTTTTGCGATACCGGTTAATTTAGCACGTGTTGTAACAGAAAGTCTGATACGAAAGGGGGTAGTTCAGTATGGTTATCTGGGCGTCCTTCCCGATAATCTTAACCGCGACCTCGCGGAATCGTTCGGACTGAGTTCGACTGCGGGGGCGGTCATCCGGCAGGTTGAGCCGGACACCCCGGCAGAGGCAGCTGGATTGCTGGCCGGTGACATCATTCTGCAGGTGGATCGCCGGTCGATTCAGACTGCGGATGAATTGAGGACGGCAATCGCGTTGAAGGAACCGGGGAGCGAGGTGGTGTTGTCGGTTTTCCGCGATGGAGAGCAGTTGGAGATAGTCGTTCAGCTTGGGGACCGCTCCAGTGGGGTGGTGGCCGATACAGGAGGTTTGCGCGGGCGCCTGCCGGGTCTGCGCCTGTCGCCATTGACCGATGCGTTGCGGGAGCAGTTCGAGATCGATGAGCGGGTCAATGGAGTCGTGATTACGGAGATTACCGAGCGCACCCGTCTCAACCAGCGGATGCGGGAAGGAATGGTGATTGCACGGGTGAATAACCTCGAGGTGAGGACGACCAGTGATCTTGAGGCCGGTTTGTCCGCAGGTTTGAATCGTCTTTACGTCTGGTATGACGGAGTCTACGGATTTTTAACGGTGCGCCTAGAGAAGTGATTCGCCGCCCCGGTGCTATCAACTGCATGGTATTGTTTTTGGGACGAGAATTGTTTTTAGGATTTATGTGACAGCGATTTTAGTTGATCCTCTCCTCGAGATGGTTCCAACTCCCGCAGGTCGCCCTTCGCCGGACCGAAAGTCGGCCGCTACCAGTTGCGGATGTGCGCTGGTAGCTTTCGATAAGTTCAAGGATTCCCTCGACGCAGAGACCGCTTGCGAAATCGTGGCAGCTGTTCTCCGGGAAGGGGACCTCGCCCGGACAATCGAATCGGCGCCCCTGTCCGATGGAGGAGAGGGTTTTGTTTCCATCCTGACGAAGGCGGTCGGCGGACGGATGGAAGCGATCACGGTCGCGGGCCCATTGGGATCTCCAATTGAAGCGCAGATCGGCCTGGTCGATGCGGGGAGGGTTCCGGCAGCGGCGCGGAGGATGGCCCGAATCCCCTCCGAAGGATTGATTGGAATCGTTGAAATGGCCCAGGCTGCGGGAATCGAGAAGGTGGCAGTTATGGATCGTGATCTTTTTAGAACGACAACTGCCGGGGTTGGCGAAATGATTGCGGCAGTTACGGATCGCGGGGCGTCGGCGATTTTGATGGGGATCGGGGGTAGTGCCACAAATGATCTCGGGGCGGGATGTTTGGCGGCCTTGGGGGTGCAGTTTGAAGATGGGGCGGGAAGGGAAGGTAGCGATATTCGGCCGTCGGATTTTTCAAGAATCGAAAGGATTGTTTTACCTGAAGGAAGCACTTTGCCGCCGATTCGGGTAGCCTGTGATGTGGAGCATCCGCTTCTCGGTCCGGTGGGGGCAACAGCAACTTTTGGCCCCCAGAAAGGGCTGCGGCCGGAGGATTTTGATCGTCTTGAGAATGGGATGGAGCGAATTTCGGGATTGATTCTGGAAAGTGCCGGAAAGCCACCCGAGCTGAGGGAATTGCCTGGGACGGGGGCTGCCGGGGGAATTGGATTTGGATTAATGGCGGTGTTTGGGGCCGAACTGGTACCGGGATTTGGGCTTCTCGAGGCGTGGTTGGATCTGGAGGAAAGGGTCGCACGGGCGGACTGGGTTTTGACTGGAGAGGGGAGGTTCGACCGAGGATCCCTTGGTGGTAAGGGTCCGGGGGCAATTGCAAGAATGGCTTGGGAAAAGGGATGTCGAGTCACGATTCTGGCGGGTTCAGTCGACTCCGGGGCAGCACGGGAGGTCTTCCGTCAGTCGAAAGGATTGGCAAGTGTACGGGCGATTACGCCGGATGAAATGCCTTTGGGGGAAGCCTTGGTGAATACGCGATTCTTGCTGGCGACCGCGTTAGAGGTGGAGGCGGGGCTAGCCTGAGATGGAACGCGAGCGCAAGCATCGGCGAATCCGCCGGGTCAAGTGGCTGTTGCGACCCTTGCCGCGGAGAACAAACGTCCACCGCTATCCGGTGTTGAAATGGTTTGCGGAGACCGCTCGGAAACGAAGTTTCTTGTGGTCTTTCCGGGTCAAATACGTGGTTAGAGCTTTCTACGCGGGATGGGTTTTGACTTTGCTGCCGGTCTACGGTCTGCAGATTCTGATCGGGGTGATGCTCGCGTTGGCGCTGAGGGCAAACATGATGATCCTCGTCGGTCTGCAGTTGATCTCAAACCCGCTGACAGTTGCACCGATTTGGTATTTCAACTATCGGGTCGGAGAATGGATTCTGTCAGCTTGCGGTTCGGAAGCTCCACCGGTGATATCGCAGACGGTAGCGCATGCGCGTGACCTGGGCGTAGGTTTCTTTGGTACGTTGAAGATGCTGCTTGATGAGATACGGTCGATGGATTCGGGTGCGATTATCGAATTGATCGGGCGAGTCTTGACGAGCACATCTCTGGGGGGTCTTTTGATTGGGCTCATTGCCGGGATGATCTCGACCCGGATTTACATCGCCTTTGCGCAAAGTGCCCGCAAACATCACATCCCGGTTCTTGAAAAGATTGATGACCGGCCTGAGATAGAAGAAAAAGAAGTGAAAATCGGGGGGAAACCCGCTGATCCGACATGATGAAAGATCCAATTTCCGTTAAGTTATTACTCAGACTCCCGTTTCGATTTCGGGTGTTCCTGGTTGGTGCAACGGTATTTGCACTCTGTTCTCAACCACAGACGCTGGAGGCGTCCGAGCGAATTCACCTCGGGATAGACCACCTACAAGAGCGCAACTTTCGACCGCTCTGGGGGAAGCGGGTTGGGCTTCTGACAAATCCTGCCGGGGTGAACCGGTTCGGGCGCAGCACGATCGATGTTTTGCGCAGTTCGGATCAAGTCCAGCTGGTGGCTTTGTTTGGTCCAGAGCACGGCATTTACGGGAACGAGAAGGCGAATGAACCTATTCCGGACCGAACCGATCCGAGGACCAGCCTACCGGTTTATTCGCTTTATGGGGCCTATCGGAAGCCGACCCCTGAAATGCTGGCGGGAATCGACACGCTGGTAATCGACCTGCAGGACGTTGGAGTCCGTTCATACACCTACGTCAGCTGCATGCGCCTGGCGATTCAGGCATGTTTCGAAGAGGGCAAGGAGGTTGTGGTGCTGGACCGTCCGAATCCATTGGGAGGTCTCAAGGTTGATGGGCCGATGCTTGAAAAGCGTTTTGAATCCTATGTCGGGGCTTTTCCTGTTCCCTATGTGCACGGGCTTACTATTGGGGAGTTGGCGAGGATGTTGAAGGAGGTTCCCGGATGGTTGGGGGTAGACGAGACGATCCGTCTGCGGGGGCGTCTGGTGGTAGTTCCGATGAAGGGTTGGCGCCGTCGGATGCTTTGGTCGGATACCGGGCTGGACTGGGTTCCGACCTCTCCAGCGATTCCTGATCTGTCGGCAGCTTTTGGATATTCGATGACCGGACTTGGGGCGCAATTGGGAAATTTCCGGCATGGATATGGCACCGAGTTTCCCTTTCGACTCCTGACCTACGAAGGTAAGGCACCGCATCAAATCCAGGCGGCATTGCAAAACAAGAACATCCCTGGTTTAAGCTTCAAATCGATTCGCTTCAAGCGACCGAATGGTCAAATCGGAACCGGTGTCTATGTGATCATTGACGATTGGAACGCCCTCCGTCCAACCGAAATCAGCTTCTGGATGATGCAGATTGCGGCGACCTGGGGACCGGGGAACCCCTTTCGCTCGGCCCCGGGTCCGCAGGCCCTTCTTTTCAACAAACACGTGGGTTCCGAGCTCTGGTGGCGGTCTTTGATCAGCGAAGGTTCGGCGGTCGACGTCCGCCGTTTCGTCGACGAGAACGCCCGAAAGGCAAAAGAATTTCAGAGGTGGGGACAGCGTTTCTGGATCTACCAATAGCGGTAGAAGCGGGCTGAGACCTCTATAATTTTTTGTGAAACTGGGAATGTGCGCAGATCTGGGATTGCGTGACCCGATGGCCTGGGTGAGAATTTAAGGTGCAATGGCTTTAATTCGGATACTCTTTTTGATTTTGGCGGCGATTTTTTCGTGGTCTTATTTCTTAACGGGTGCCTTCGAGTTCACGGCAAAAGTGCAGAACCTTTCGAAAGGAAATCTAGACCGTCCAGCTTGGACCTCGGACGTTCAGAACTACGTTTCGACAGCATTTGGCAACCTGAAAGAGCATCCGGATGCGATGGTTGTATATGGTGTGCTTCTTCTGGTTTTCGGATGGATTCTCTGGAAGACGATTCGTTACGGGGTGATCGGGGTGGCGATCATGTTGGTGGTGATGTTGACCTATCCGACGGTTGCCTCAATGGTTGAGCCCGTTCCGAAAACAGAGATCAACAATTCGGGGTATCGGGAGATTGTCGGAACCGACCAGCAAATGTATGCTGGCGAGGAGTATCCTTTGATCGGGGTGTCGCTCATTTGGACCATTTTTTTCCTCGGAGGCGCATGGGTTGCGACGCGGCCGGGGCGGACCTACGTTTAAGAATCGGTCCGGGGTTGTGCAGGCCTGAGGTCCTGGTGAGGGTTAATCCAACGGGTAGGGATCCGGGGTGGAACCTTCTGGCCTCAATTTTTCCCGTTGAGTGCGTCAAAGTGGGACACCGTTTGTGTCAGAGCGACATCGCTGGTGGCCTCGAGGGGCATCAGTGGTTCTATTAAGTTCCTGACTATGATGGGTTTTGATTATTTGGGATGATGGCACGAAAGCGGTTAGAATAAGGCAGAAGTATCAAAGCTTTCCAGTCGGCACTGTCCTTATCTCCTAAGGACACCCGACTGATCTGACTGGAAACCAAACCAACACCAAATCATGACAACAACTGCAGAAACCAAAGCGAGGATCACCCCGATCGGCGACCGGGTGCTCCTGAAACGCATTGAGGCCGCCGAATCGACCAAGGGCGGGATCTACATTCCTGATTCCGCAAAGGAAAAACCTCAAGAGGCCGAAGTGGTCGCTCTGGGGTCCGGAAAGCGAAAAGACGATGGCGAGGTGATTGCATTCGAGGTTAAGGCGGGCGACCGAGTCTTGATTTCGAAATATGGCGGTACCGAGGTGACCGTTGACGACGAAAAGTATCTGCTGGTCCGAGAAGACGATATTCTCGGAATCCTGAACTAAAATGAGCAACAATCGAAAAACCCAACTGAATTAATTGTATGGCAAAAAAACAACTTCTCTTCCAGGAATCAGCCCGTGAGCGGATTCACCGCGGCGTAGAAATCCTCGCCCGAGCGGTGAGTGTGACCCTCGGACCAAAGGGGCGCAATGTATTGATCGATAAGAAATTCGGATCACCAAAGGTCACCAAGGACGGAGTCACGGTGGCGAAGGAGATCGAACTGCCGAATCCTTACGAAAATATGGGGGCGCAGATGGTCCGCGAAGTCGCCAGCAAGACGGCTGACAAGGCGGGTGACGGCACGACGACGGCCACGGTTCTGGCCGCCGCGATTTACCGTGAGGGAATTAAGTCGGTCGCTGCCGGTTCCAACCCAATCTTCCTGAAGCGGGGGATTGATGAAGCTGCCTCTATCCTCGTCGAGGAACTTGCGAAGATCAGCAAGCCGGTCGAGACAAACGAGTCGATTCGCCAGGTTGCGACCGTCTCGGCAAACTGGGATACCGAGGTCGGTGGAATTATCGCAGAGGCGATGGAAAAGGTCGGCAAGGATGGCACCATAACGGTGGAGGAAGCCAAGTCGATTGAGTCGACCCTCGACGTAGTCGAAGGGATGCAGTTCGACAAGGGATACCTGAGCCCTTATTTTGCGACGGATACCGAGCGAATGGAATCCGTTCTGGATGATCCTTATCTGCTGTTTCATGAGAAAAAGATCAGCAACATGAACGACCTTCTACCCCTCTTGCAGGAGATTGCGAAGACCGGTAAGCCGTTGGTTATTGTTGCGGAAGATGTCGATGGCGAGGCGCTTGCGACTCTCGTAGTGAACAAGTTGCGTGGGACCCTCAACGTCGCGGCGGTGAAAGCCCCCGGGTTTGGGGATCGCCGCAAGGCGATGATGCAGGATATGGCCATTCTGACGGCCGGGAAGTTTATCACCGAGGACCTCGGTGTTAAGCTAGAGGGCGTTAAGATCGATGATCTCGGGCGGGCCAAACGCGTTACGATCACGAAGGAAAACACAACGATCATCGAGGGGGCCGGGTCGAGCGCTGACATTCAGGGGCGCGTCAAGCAGATCCGTCGGGAGATCGAAGAAACCACCTCGGACTATGATCGGGAGAAGCTCGAAGAGCGTCTTGCAAAACTCGCCGGCGGCGTCGCCGTGATCCATGTCGGGGCGGCCACTGAGGCCGAGATGAAGGAAAAAAAGGATCGTGTTGATGATGCCCTCCACGCGACCCGCGCGGCGGTTGAAGAAGGAATCGTCCCGGGTGGTGGTACCGCTCTTCTCCGTGCTGCGGTCGAGCTCGACAGGCGTATCGAGTCCTCTGATACCGGCGATCACCGAACGGGTCTTAAGATTGTGCGGCGGGCACTTGAAGAGCCTCTCCGGCAGTTGTGTTCGAATGCCGGTGTGGAAGGCAGCTTGATGGTTCAGGAGGTTTTTGCGCGAACCGGTAATGAGGGATATAATGTTGCGACCGGTTCTTACGAGGATCTCGTCGTGGCTGGAGTGGTTGATCCGACCAAGGTGACCCGGACGGCGATTCAAAACGCCACGAGCGTAGCCGGATTGCTCCTGACAACCGAATGCATCATCACCGATCGTCCGGAAAAGGAACAATCGACTGCACCGGCCGGAGGCATGGACGACATGGACTACTGATTGTTTCCTTCAGTTCCGGGACAATGAAACAGGTTACAGGTCCGGGCGTTTGCCCGGACCTTTTTCTTGGGATTGGGGATTCCTGATTACCTCAGTTTACTGGCATTCTGAGCAGTTTTGTGGTTTTCGACTGGGGGCTGACAGGTTGTGCAAAAGCAACTTGTACGTCCACCGACGGTTTCGCGGATGAGAACCTGTCGGCAGCGCGGGCACTGTCCGCCATCCCTCCATCGGTGGCGGAAGAGCCAGGAGCTGGACGGCGGGTCCTCTCCGCGGTCGGCGATCCAATCGAGGGCACCCCGGCAGACGAAGCGGATCGCCCGGTAGATGCGCTTGCGGGCATCTGCTTTGAGGGATCCGGCTAGTATTTCGGGTCGGATCCGTGCGCGCCAGAGGATTTCGTCAGCCATCCAGTTTCCGATGCCCGGAAAGCGTTCCTGCATCAGCAAGACGGCCTTAATCGGGGTACGGCTCCGTCGGGAGAGAAAGGCGTCGAGATCAGCGAACCGGAAATCAAGGGAAAGGAGATCCGGGGCGATCCCGTCCCACCAAGGGGCGGCGGCGCGCCGAGTGGCATGGTGGACCCGTCCGAAATAGCGCGTGTCGCGGTACGTGAAGATCCCTCCGTCCGGCGAGAGAATTCGGATCTGTTCGTGGGTCTCGGGTGGCGTTTCCGGGGAAAGTCGGTTCAACCTTCCGGCCATTCCGAGGTGGATGCCCATCCGCGATCCGTCGGCGAGATGAAAACACATCTGCTTCGCGCGAGCCTCGCTGCGAACGATACCCGAACAAAGTGCCGATTCGAGGGCAGCCATCTCGACGCCGCGAAAGACCCGGCTGTTTGCCCGCAGGACGACTTCGACGGGTCCTGCGTTGTTGAGCGGATTCCAAATCCGCCGGTAGAATTCGACCTCGGCGAGCTCAGGCACGTCCAAGATAGGATCCGTTGTCGGTACTGATCTTGATCACATCGCCAGTCTTGATGAAAAGGGGCACTTGAACAGAGAGGCCGGTCGAGACGGTGACTGCCTTCGTAGCGGAGCTGGCACTGTCGCCCTTGAGCCCCTCGGCGGCCTCCGTCACGGGGAGTTCGACGGCGGAAGGCAACTGGATTTGAACCGGACTATCCTCGACAAAAAGGACATCGTAGTGCTGATTCTCACTGAGGAATTTGATGACGTCCTCGACCATGTCCTTGGAAAGAATATGGTCCTCAAAGCTGTCGGGATCGAGAAAGTGGTATCCGTCACCATCCTCGTAGCTGAACTCGAGACGATGATTTTCGGTGTGGAGAAATTCGACCGAATCGGTGGACCGAAACTTAGTGGTCGTGGTGCTACCCGTGTTGAGGTTGCGCAAAACGGTTTGCACAAACCCGGCCTGACGACCCTGGGTGCGATGCTGCATGTCGAGAACGAGGTGGGGTGCGCCTTGATAATCAAGGACGCGCCCTTTGCGGATTTCAGTGGGAGAAGGCATGGTAAAAACGAAAACGAGAACACTACGCCTGCCAGTCGGCAACCTGAAAAATCAAGACGGCTTGCGGTCGCCGGTCGGAATCGCCGATGGCTCCCGGACGGTTCCAATTTGAAGAACCGTTGCGATGGCCTCTTCAAAGCGCTGCCGAACGTCCGGTCGCGTCATTAGTCCGGTTTCTTTGTATCCATAACGGTCGGACGTGAAGAGGTACTGTCCCCGGAGGTTGGACGAGAGGGCCGAAAAGGCGGAGCCGTTTTGGGTGAGCCAGTCCGAAGCGGCGGCGGGGTCGGTTGCGTAGGCCCGCCATCCGGCGGGAGCCGTTCCTTTTGGAAGTGAAATGGCCGTGAAATGGCGGTCTGCCTTGAACTCGATCCGGTTGGGTAAGGTGTCGCGGGCAACGACGATTTTTCCCGGAGCAGAGTTAGCGGGGGCAATCAGAAATGCGGTCTCGGATTTGCGGGATTCTTTGCTCCCGTGGCCGATGCACTGGACGGAAGCCTCGCGCCCGTCGATCCGCCCGTAAAGAGAAGGCACTCCCGGCATCCGGCCGCCGAGAGCTGCGGGGGAGATTGTCAGATCGAGATCAATCGCCTCGCCGAGAATCCGGAACTGGTCCTGGACCTGATACCAGGCGGAGCGTGAGAGCTGGAAGGCCAGAAAGAGAACGCCCCCGATGGCCAAGAGGGAGAAGAAGAGAATCAAGGGAAGCATTGGGGGCATGGTGGGAGTTTTCCCGGCAAAAAGCGGCAAGGCAAGTCCGCGAAGTACAGTCCGGATATCTCACAGGTCTGCCCTGATGGTGCCCCTTCTTAAACGTGTGAGGTCTTCATGAACGATTCGCGCACCGATCATCACTTGTGAAGCCTTTTTGGCGGAAGCCTGGCATTGACTCGGTGCCGCAGTTCCCTCCGGAAGCCCCCTTGCGAACCTTTATAATGGGTCGAATTGGGAAGCCACACCGAATCGCGCTTGGATGGGTCACGATCAGGGAGATCGTTCCGGTCGTTTTGAGGTTTCAATCGAAGGTGGAATGTTTTCGTGATAGTATTCCTGATACAAATCAAGGCTGAGTTTGCGGGCGGTTTCACGACCGCGAAGGCGGGCGAACCGGTATTGGCTGACGAGGCGGGCAACAAGAAGGAAGCGGGCGAACCAGCGGGACCGTCGCCATCGTTGATCGCTGACGCTGCAGGGGTGGTTCAGGAAGAGGAATTCACCGGTTTCGCGGACCCGCCAGCTTGATTCGACATCCTCCATCAGGGGCTGGGCCGGCATGAGATTTTGGGATATTGCGGTCGGTCGGTGAAAAAACTGCACCTGATCCCCGAAAGCAGTTCGACTGAAGAGGGCGCGAAGGTCGTTGAGAACCTCGATCAGGACCAGTTTCGGTCGATCTGCCTCGAACCTTTGTCCGAAGGCACCGCCGATGACGGCTGGCATGGCCTTAACGGCGGCGAGAAGCTTTTTCGTCGAACCTCCGGCAAGAACGGCATCGGCGTGGAGGACGATAACCCATTCCGCACTGGCGGCCTCGATCCCGACGGCGATTTGATTCCCGCGTCCTCGGGGGCCTTCGATCAGGGTGATCGCTGGATTGATCGACCGGGCGGTCTGAGGGGTTCCATCGGTGGATCCACCATCGACGAGGATGATTTCCGAGGGAGGCGGCTCTTGGGCGGCGACGCTCTGGAGGGCGGTGCCGAGGTGCTCTTTTGCGTTGAGAGCGGGAATCACGACAGCGACGGAGTCGGAAGATTCTCCGCCCGCCCGGATCGGGGCGAAGGCGCAGCGTCCCCGTGTGGTGAGGAATTCGTAGATCAAACCGATGAAAAACGGTGCCCAGAACGCGACCACTTGGAGCGGTGAAAGTGCCCAGGCGCCTTCCTCGGCATGGGTAGTCCAGACCAAGAAATACATCCCCGAGCTGATCGAGAGGAGGATCCAGGGGATGGTTGGGCGCAGACAGATGAACGGGATGATCCAGGTCAGATACCAAAAGTGGACCGTCGGTGAGAAAACGAGGAGAGCCCCGAGAATCCAGCGAAGATGGCTGTCGAGCGGATAGGCGGGGCGGCACCACCACCGCCAGGCAACGACAGCGGCAAAGCCGGTGAGAACGAGAGCGAGGCTGGCCGTTTGGGGTAATCCGATAACCACGTGGAGGAGGCTGTGGACCGGTCCGTTGAAGCTTGAATTGCCGCCAAATCCGAGGAGCCCACTGACGAGGGACGGGAGGGTATTCCAGAAAATGAGGGCGGGAAGGCCGAGGACGGCAATGATGATCGCGACTGCTGTGGAGAGGCTGAATCGCGCAAAGAATGGAAGGATTGGAAGGGTGACCCATTTGATCCCGGTTGCAAGGGCGGCGAGGGTGACGGCCAGCCGTTTGGAGCCGGATTCAAAGGCCAGCAGGGCCCAAACGAGCGGGGCGACGAGAAAGACATCGAAATGCGCCTCGGCTGCAAAGGCGACCAGAACGACCGGATTGAAGGCGTAGAATCCGGCGTAGTGGATCTGCAGACCCCGACGGCGGAGGAGGCGGACGATTCCGAATAGGGCGAAGAGATCGGCCGCGAGGATCCAGAATTTGAAACTGGCGATCGGGTTTTCCCCGGTCGTGGTGGCAGCAAAAATCAGCTCGGCGATGGGTGGGTAGGCGGTCAGCCGATCCCGGTGGTTCATCTGTTCCCAATAACCATCGCGGTAGGCAGCCCATTCGGGCGCGTCGGCGGTGTGGGCGTAGGGACTGATCCCCTCGCGGACGAGATTACCCTCCCAAACGTAGCGGTTGATATCGTCGGAAGGTGCCGCCGGGAGGAGGGCCAAACGCAAAAGAATTGCAGGTAGCCAGAGGATCCAGAGACCTCTTTCCCGACCGGCCTGGCGTGGGGCCAGAAAAATCATCGCAAACCCGAAGATCCCGATTCCGAAAAAGGCGACGGCACGCGGACCACCGAGGGCATCAAAGGTCGGCGTTACCCAACTGTAGAGCGCGGCGGCAGCCAGTCCTCCGATCAGTGACAGTGCCCAGAAGAGGGTGCGAGACGAACACATCCCCAACGAGAATGGCTCAACGGTTCTCCCGCAAGAACTTGTCGACCGGGGAGGCCGTGCTGCGGGCCTCCCGCATGAGGACGGGCGATGCCGCCAGCTTGTCGTAGACGATGTTCCCCTGCGGAGTGAAACGTCCGAACTGGAGCACCCCGGTGGGACAAATCTGGACACAGGCGGAACAGCGGACGCACTCGGGGTCTTCCATCGGAAGTCCCTTGTTGGCAAAGTTCATGATGTCGATGCCCTGATGGCAGACGGTCGTACACTGGTTGCAGGAAATGCACTTTTTCTTGTCGGAAAAGATCCGGAAACGGGAGAACCGCGCGTAGATGTGCATGAGGGCGGCGAGTGGGCAGGCGAACCGGCACCAGACCCGACCGGAGAAGTGGAAATAGAGCCCGTAGCCGATCGCCCCGGCCAGCCAGAGATCGATCATCACCTTGTAGCTGAAAAAGGAATTCTCGTCGACCAGTCCACGGACGACCTCGTCGAAGCCGGTCCAGGGGGTTGCCCAGCCGATGATGCGGAGGATCAGGAGGACGAAGGCGAGAGCGAGGATCACCTGTCCGACCATGTTCAGCTTGTTCCAGCGGGGACCGTGGGGCATTTTGTGCCGGTGCTGATCGCCGAGGGTTTCGGCCATCGCGCCACACGAACAGATCCAGCCGCAATAGGCACCCTTGCCCCACCGGCGGATGATCAGCGGGATGATGACGAAGGTCTGGATAAAGCCGAGAATGATCCATCCCCAGATCGGCGCCTCGGTAAAGATGTTGTAGATGAACAGAGGCCAGGCGAGGATGAACCCAAAGGCACGCCAGAATTGATCGGGTTGCCCCCCCTGACCGTCAGAGAGAAACGCCATTCCAAACCATTCGCCAAACCCGCCGTTGGTCAGAAAGCCATTATAGTACAGCCATGGGAGGACGATGTAGGGGATCAGGAAAAGAGGCACGACCTGGATCGACATCAAAGTAATCGTTTGCCGGGTGACGTAGGGGGTGCGCCGACGGCGGATGCGGCGGACGCCAAAGAGGACGATAACAAAGGTGTAGATCGCCGCGAAGGTGAAGCCGGGATCGGTGCTGGCGGCCCTTGTGAAGGTGTAGAGCAGTCCCCCCTCTCCCCCGAGGAGGGGGATGTTGAAGGGAAACCAGTCCCGCCGGGAAAAGATCTCCCAAAGGTTGGTCTGACCGATCCCGAGGAACGGTTTGTAAGCCTTGAGGTGATACAGAAAGGTCATCAGGCCGAAAAAGGCAACCAGTCCAATTGCGACCTTCGGCGTCCAGTCGCCGCTGACCCCGACCCCGGATTTGCGGAAAAAGTCGAGGGGGGGTTCCCGTCCGATGAGGGTGAAAACCTGATCATTGGGGAGGGTGTAATCGACCCCGTCCTCGCCGCAGATAACGACGCTGTCCCGCTCGATCCGTTGGACATTTGTGCCGAGGTGGAGTTTGAGCCTGCCAGATGCTTGCATCGCCTCGATCCGTTCGGCGTTTTCCGGTTTGGGTCGTGAAAAAGCCTTCTTTCGATAGCTGAGGTCGACCTCCGCCCCCGACTCGGCGAGGGCGATGGCGGCCTCGAGGGCGGAATCGCCGCCCCCGACGACGAGAACCCGCTGGCCACGGTGTTCGGTGGGATCGATCAGGCGGTTGGCGACCTTGTCGAGGTTTTCCCCGGGGACGTTCAGTTTTCGGAAATTTCCGGTGCGACCGATTGCGACGATGACCCGCTGGGCGGTAACCGGATCCCCCTCCTTGAAACGAACCTCAAGATGCCCGCCGCGCGACTTGACATGATCGACCTTGGCCGGGGTTACCTCGATCCCGTGGGTGCGACGCTGTTCCTCGAGCTCGACGAGAAGATCCTCTTTGACATCAGAGCGGAAATGGATTGCACCAGCGGGTTCCATCTCGGTCGGGTAGGTATAGATCGGTTTTTTACGGGGGAAATTGTGGATCGTGGAGAAGCTCTCGTCGGCTTCGAAAATGACGAAATTGAGTCCCGCCTTCTTGGCTTCGACGGCGGCGGAGAAGCCACTGACGCCTGCCCCGATGATAACGAGGTCATAGGCACCCGCCTGTCCGGTGGTTTCACCGGGCCGGAAATCGGGTTCGGCAAGGATTGCGGCAACGGCCTTGGCTCCGGTATCGGCGGAAAACTTCAGAAGGGGGACACCCGTAAGGTCGCCGACGACGCGGAGGCCTTGAACCGAGGTGGTGCCGTCCTCGTTGATCTTAGGGGATTTTTCGACCCCTCCGTGGGGCCACTGACCGTGCAGCCAGTGGGTGTAGCGCTTGATCGATGCGAGCATGGGTAGAGGTAAATCGGAAGGAAATGGGGTCACGACCCGGGCGCAACATTGAGTGACCAGTCGTACTCGATCCAGAGGGTTTTCGCGTCTGTCGGCAAGGCGACTTCGCGGTAACGGTTGAGGTATTCGGCGGGGTTGTCGCCGGGAAAGTCATTGGCATACCAGTCGAAGAGGGAGGAGAAGGCGATTTCCCGGCCGGATTTGCTGACCCGGGCGGCGCGGTTGCTGTTGGCAAAGAGGCGGGTTTGCTCGTCGAGCTGTTGATCGAGTCGTTCGCCGTCAAAAGGCTCGGACCGGAGGGGTGGGCAGCTTTCGCTGGCGCAATTGACGGCAAAGTGGATCCGGGGGTCGAAGTATTGCGTCAGGAGGATCTCCTTTTCGATCATGTCGAGACTGAGCTTTTCGTCACCGAGATGGATAAACCGCTTTTTGAAGATGCTGAAGGGTTCCGGACCGATCTCGACGACGCTCGGGATCGGCCAGTTTTCAATGCCTGCCTGCAGCATCGCGGCATTGTAAAGGTTGATGAAAAAGGCTATCCGGGCGGGGCGGTCGAGCCGGGCGGGATCGACTCCGGCGGCCGAATCGAGATAATTGGCGAGGGCGGCGCGGTCCTCTGCGTTTTCGGCCCAGGCGGCGTAGCGGACTCCATTGGGCTCGACATAGCGATCAAGGAGGCGGGCGTAGACCGAATCGTCAGCGTTGGCGTGCGTGAGAACCGGAATGATGCAGATGAGAAGAGAGGAGAAAAGGCGTCGAGGAATCATGGTAATGAGGATAAAGACGACGCAGGTCAGCAGATATTCCCGGAGGTTGGGGAGAATTCAAATCATCCCGAGTTCTTTGCCAAGGTGGCGAATGTTGCAGACCCTCGCCGCGTGGGGGCCGATTTTCCGCCGATAGGGTTCGTTCGGACCCTGGCCGCATACGACTAGATTTGGGCCGTTTGGATAGGCTCTCCGAAAGGTATCGAGGGATCTTTGTGCCCGATTGGGATCGCTCCACTTGCACTCGATGGCGGCGACTTGCCCACCACCGAGGTCCAGAACGAAATCAATTTCCCGCTGCTGCTTGTCCCGCCAGTAATAGAGGCGCTGGATGTCACATCGGCTTCGAATCTCATCGAGAACCATGTGCTCAAGCAAGACTCCGGAATCGTCGGGGCGAATTTGATTCAATCCGTGTCGATGGCAGACGAAGCCGGTGTCGAAAGCGTAGAGTTTGGGCTGGCCGATGATTTCACGTCGTCCGCCCCCGGAGAAGGGTGTTAGGCGGTGGAGGAAATGTGTGACCTCGAGAACCTCGAGGTAGGTCATCGCCGTCGGTCTGCTGAGACGTGCGTGCTTGGCCAGACTCGTGACCTCGGCGAGATGGCCACTCTGTCGCAGGATCAATCCGCAGAGGTCGAGAAACTCCCGCCGTTTGCTGACATTGAAAAGTTCCTGCACATCACGGGCGAAGAACGAATCGAGCCATTCACTGTAAAACTCCGGATCGATATCCTCACCGAGGAGCGCGGGAGGGAGTCCTCCACGCAGCAAACGGGACTCCAGATCAA
>CAZFLQ010000001.1:32259-66489 GCA_964519935.1 uncultured Puniceicoccaceae bacterium
GCGGTTGGGATTGCCGGGATCGGCTCGCTGGGGTACCATCAGGAATGATGAAAATTGTCGTGTTCTTCTTTATCCTCGGCCCGGCGATGTGGGCGTCTGATGCGGTCGGCGGTTTTTGGTTCAGTGGGGCAGAGATCAACCGTTACGAGCTGGACCAATCCCGCTACGGCGAAAATCACCCGGGACATGTTGAGTTCATTTTTGTGACTGAGCCCTTTCTGATCGATAAGCAGGTCAAGGACGAAACGGGCTCGGGGAAATCGACCGACGTGCTGAAGTTGAATGCGCTCCGCACCTTCAACACGGGGATCTACAGCTATCGCACGATGACGAGCACCTTCAAGCCGATCGAGACGGAACGTTTCCCACATGCCCTGAAGTCGAACACCTCAGTGCAGGACTGGTGCGGGCAGGCGTTTCAGCAGATCAACCAACGTGAGGGCGGCTGGAAGGTGCAGAGTTTTTCTTACTTTGAGAAGGAGGGCGATGTTGCCTTCGAACTGCCGGATGCCTGGTTGGAGGACGAGATCTGGTTGCAGATTCGGTTGAATCCGGCGGACCTCCCAAGGGGTGAAACCGCGATGATTCCGGGGGCCCTTCAGGTTCGATTCGCGCACCGTCCGATCGAAGTGGTTCCGGCGGTTGCTGAACTGAAGGTCGGGGCCGAAGTCAGTCAATACATCCTGCGCTATCCCGAAGATGGGCGGGTTTTGACAATCCGTTTCGATACCCATTTCCCGCACATTATCCGGGGCTGGGAAGATGCCGGGCGGCGGGGAACCACCACCGCAGTCCTGAAAAACCGTATCATGCACAGCGAATACTGGTCGGAGAACAAACCGGCGGACCGGGAGAAGCGGAGTGAACTCGGCCTGGCACCAATTGCCGATTGAGGGAGACCCTGCCAGTCGTGGCCGGAGAGATTGATTTAGCCGGCATTATTCGTGGCGGAGGGCGGTAATCGGATCGAGATTGGCGGCGCGGATCGCCGGGTAGATTCCAAAAACGAGCCCGACACCGAGGCTGATCCCGACCGAGAGGACGAGGCTCCACCAGGTTACAATCGTCGTCATTCCGGCGAAATGCGTGATCAGGATTGGCAGGGACACGCCGAGGATTATCCCGAGAGCCCCTCCGAGGAGCGAAAGCACCACCGTTTCGATCAGGAATTGGCCCACAATCTGTTTGCGCTTGGCACCGATTGCCCGGCGCACCCCGATTTCGCGGGTTCGCTCGGTTACTGAAGCCAGCATGATATTCATGATTCCGATGCCGCCGACCAAAAGTGAGATACCGGCGATGGCCCCGAGGACGATATTAAAACGCCTTTTGGTGTCCTCAGCTTGCTTGAGGAGGGCGAGAGGAACACTCAGATTGTAGTCGTCGCGATCATGGAAGCGCGCAAGCATCGCGCTGATCGCTTCGGCAGTTTTCTCGACGTTATCTTCCGAGTCCACCTCGACTACGATCTGATGTAGGTCGACCTTTTCAAAGATTTGGCTCCCGCTGCTTGAATAGATGATCATCTCCCCGAACCTCGCGCGGCAGGTACTGAGGGGGATGTAGGCGTCCGTCGGTTGGTCGGGAGTTTGGATCCCAGCTGCATCCATCTCGGTCTCAATGATTCCGATCACCTCAAAAATCTGGCCACCTATCTTGATGCCCTGACCGATTGTATTGTTGTTGACGAGAAGACGGCGTGCTCCGTGCTCGGTCAGGACACAGACCGCGCGGGCATCCTCGACATCCTTTGCGTCGAGGGCCCGACCGGCGATCTGGGGCCGATTGACGAGGTCGAACCAGGCCGGGGTAGTCCCGACAATTCGAAGCTCCATTGCCCGATCCTGCACCCGTCCGGTTTTTTTTAGTTGCCGGGCGGGAGCCGTCTTCACGACCGTCGAAAAGGTTTCCAGTAATCGCGCGTTATCCTCGTAAAACAGACCGTAGACACTGATCCGGCTGTTTTCGCGATCCAGATTCTGATCGGCGCTCGGCTTGACCGAAGTCAGGATGATGTTCCGGCTACCCAATTTCCGGATCTGCTCGATAGCCTCCCGGCTGGCACCCTCGCCGACCGCAAGCATCGCGATGACGCTGGCAACCCCGAAGACCACCCCGAGAATCGTCAGCCCGCTTCGCAGCCGATGAAGCCAGAGCGTCCGCACGCCGAGGAGCACGTTGCGCATGATACGGTGCCGATTCATGAGTCCGAATCGATTCGGTCGATAATGCCGTCGCGCATGTGCATCCGATGCCCGGCAAAGGCGGCGACCTCGGGTTCATGGGTAACCATCACAATGGTCACACCTGATCGATTGAGCTCGATCAGAAGCTTCATGATTTGATCGCCCGTCGCCGTGTCGAGATTTCCGGTTGGCTCGTCGGCGAGAAGGATCGCAGGATCGTTGGCGAGAGACCGGGCGATCGCGACCCGCTGCTGCTGACCTCCGGAAAGCTCGGAGGGACGGTGGTCGAGACGGGAATCGAGCCCCACCATCGCTGCCAGTTCAATTGCCCGGGCGCTGCTTTTCCCGGCGTCCCAGTCCTGGTAGAAAAGGGGAAGTTCGATGTTTTCCCGGACCGTCAATTGTGCAATCAGGTTAAAACTCTGGAAAACAAAACCGATGCGGCGAAGTCGGATCTCGCTGAGATGATCGTCTTCGAGACGGCTGGTATCCCTGCCTTCGAGCAGGTAGCTCCCGCTGGTGGGACGATCGAGGCACCCGAGAAGATTCAACATCGTTGACTTGCCCGAGCCCGAGGAGCCCATGATGGCCCAAAATTCGCCCTCCCGAAAGGTGGCACTCACCCCCGCGAGAGCTCGCACCCGGGTGTTACCCATGTGGTAATCCTTCTCAATGTTCAACAACTCGATGACCGGACGAGGCTGGGAGCCGGATTCAACCAACTCCGGATGAAAGCGTGGATCGGATTTCACAATCGAAGACCGGAAGCATTGTCGCCGACGCGATTGACCTCCTCAGGTGTTTCGGCGGGAAGGTTGGGTAATCTTTCAGCAGCCATCAGCGGTGGAGCCAGCAGGACGTTGGTTCCTTCGGCTAAACCGCCGGTGATCAGAATCTTCCGGTTATTATCGAGACCGGTTGAGACGGGGGCGGGCTGGGGTACTCCGTCCTGATCCGCGACGAAGACCGTCGGTTGGCCATCGACACGCAACACCGACTGCACCGGAACGGTCAACGCCTGGTCGTAGTGGGCGACCAGAATCTCCGCTTTGCAGGTCATCCCGGATCGGAGGGAAGGCTCCACCTGATCGATCGTGATGGTGGTACTATACTGTTTGAGATCGGGGTTACGCCATCCACCGTCTTGCGCCATGATCGCGATACTGGTGACTGTTCCGGTGAATTTGCGGTTGGGCAGCGCATCCACCGTCAGGGTAGCTGTCTGGCCGACTTCGACCCGGTTGAGAACGGACTCGTGAATTGAAATGGTGGCGCTCATGGCATCGGCAGTCGGCAAATAGATCAATTCCTGCCGCTCGCGCACCTCGGTTCCGGCCTCGAGGACTGTGCTATTCCAACGGTTCCCCTGCGGAGCATAGACCACCATCCCGGCAGTTGGCGCAACAATCCGGCAGTTTGCAATCCGTTCGCGGAGCTCTGCAATATTATTCTCTTCTCTCTGCAATCTTGACCGTCGGGCGGAAAACCTCGCCTCGGCCTCGGCAATATTCGCCCGTGCCTTGCGCTCTGCCCGATCGAGGGCGAGGCGGGTTTGATCGACATCACTCTCGAGTTTGGCGATTTGCCGTTGATAGGTGAAGTTCTCGAGGAGGGCCTTTTGTTGCTGTGCCAACTCGAGGTCCATCTCCGCGCGCTGGAGGGTAAGGCGGTCCGCATCGAGCTCGGTAGCGGAGATGTATTTTTTTTCAAAGAGTTCGAGCGATCCGGTGAGCCGATCCTCGGCCTGTTGAAGGTCGGCCCTCGCGAGGGTAATCTTTGAATCCGCCTGCCGGATTTCCATTGCGTATTCACCATCCCGATACTTCTCGAGATCCTGTTGGGCAAAAGCGAAATTGAGTTTAGCCTCGGCCACGTCTGCCTCGGCCTGATTCCTGACGACGGCAAGGTTTTCGCGGGCACTGACGAGCTCGGCCTGAATATTCTCCAGATCGATTTCCTTCTGCACGAGGTCGTCCTCGATGCTGCTGGAATCGAGCTCCACAAGCAGGTCTCCTTCCTGCACGACGGTTCCCTCGGGGATCAGATAGATGATCGTTTGAGTTCCCCGAACCCTGCTTCGTACGGTCACTTTATCAAGGGATTCGATGGTGCCGGATTCGCTGACGCTAATCGTGAGCGGCTCAATCGTCGCAGTGTAGGTCAATCCGACATCATCAATCGTTTTCGAGTTTCCGGAGAAAACAATGGCGAGGAACCCGATCAGGGCGATCCCGATGGAGCCGAGAATCAGGCGGGGGCGACTCCCGGAAAGAATTGATGGTAGTTTCATTGGATAGTGACAACAGGGGATTCGGGCTGAAACTCCTTCCAGAGCCCTCGATGATCGACCTCGAGCAGCCCCAAATTGCTCTGAAGTTCGAGTTCGGCCACGCGGTAGTTGACGAGGGCACTGGTTAGGCTGTTTTGAGTGGATAAAAGGTCCTGCTGGGCCTCGAGGACGTCACGGATCTCGGCACGTCCCAGCTTGAGAAGCAGGTTGGTGCTGTCAACCCGACGCTCGGCGAGTGCAACCGCCTGGGCTTGGATACTGAGACTCTCGCGGGACTCGAGCATGTTGCGAAGCTGGCTGCGGACGTCGGATTTGATTCGATCCTCGAGCCCCTGCAACGAGCGGACGGAGCGCTCGAGATCGATCAAACTGGAGCGGTAGGCATTGCGTTCAGCGGTTCTTTCAAGTCCGAAATCCATCCGCAAAAGACCAGAGTAGTTACCCCGGTCGAAGCGAATTCCGGAATCGGATCCATCGGGGCCGGAGAGCGTCTCGGTGCCCGCTGAGGAGGCATTGGCGGAGAGGGTAAACTCCGGCAGGAATCCGTTCGCAGCGATCGCGACCGAACGCATGGCATCGTATACCTGCCCCTCCGAGACCCGAAGATCGAGCCGGTTCTCGAGGGCGAGGAGGATTGCCTCGCGCTCATCCAGTTCAAGAGGACCTCGTTCGGCGTCACTTGGGCCACGCAGCTCAATTTCAAAATCTGCCGCCGGAACCTCGGTCAGTTCGGAATCAGTGGCCTCCGGAACCTGGACTGAGGGCAGTGCGCGACGCACAGAATCGGCCAATTCACGGAGCGTTTCCCGTTGGAGAGCGATCTCCGCGTCGGTTGGCAGGCCGAGTCTCAGCTTTAATCCGTCAAGAGCGGCCTCGTAGGCCTGCTGGGCAGAGATCCAGGCGTTTCTGGCCCGGAACTCATCCTGCCGCGCCTGGTCGACCTGGGTTTCGGGCAGCCGTCCCTGATTGGCGAGGGCTTGAGCGCGGCGGCTCGAAGTTATTGAGCGCCGATAGCTTTCCCCGGCATTCTGAACCTGATCCAGTTGTCGGAGAACCCCGAGGTAAGTGGAGGCGATGTCGACCGCAAAGGTCCGCTTAAAGCGTTCAAAGTTATAGATCGCGTAGAGTGTATCCCGCTCTGCCTGGGTCAGGGGTTCGGTGACGATCCATCTTCCGGCACCACGCAACAGTGGTATCTCGACCGAACCATCGAGAACCACCCCGAGGGTGGATGTTCCCTCCTCGGTCAGGAGTTTGGTCAGGTCGAGGGCGATCCTGCCAGTCAGAAGCGTCCCGTTCATCAGCTGGCGGGAGATCCCGCCATTCAGTGAGCCTTCGGCAGTCTCGGTTCGGATATCTTCCGACACCGTACTGTCGACGCCGGCCTCTCCGGTGGCAGAAAACTGGTTGCGAAACGCATCCCGCTCCAGGTCCAGCGCAAGGGCACTCCGAAACACATTTTCCTTCTGGGACTGGTATTCAAAGTTGTTCCGGGCGGCGACCTTAAGCGCATCGTTTAAATCGAGAGTGAGCAATCCCGGTGCGCGGACGGGTTCATCATCGGGACGATCCTCACGTTCCGGATCGAGGTAGGGATCCTCCGGCCAGCGGTCAATGGGTTCAAGGGCATCGGTTCCGAGGGATCCCGGACCACTGGCCGGAAGTTGCTGCGCGATCAATAACCGGTCACGAAGGGTTTGCGCGGGTTGCTCAATTGTAAATGGCTCGGAACGGCCGAGGGCTTCCTCTTGTTTTCCTGTAATCACGGTCAATGCGACACCGTCGGCCTCTTTGCGATAGGCTTCGGGAGATTGACACCCGAACAAGCTCAGAAACAGAGAGCACAACAGCACTGTCCGGATCGAGCTCGAGTCTTGGAAGGGAAGGAAAAGCGGTTTGTCGGGGTCAGTCATTACCAGCGAACCAGTTAGAGTCATTTACACTGGCCCGAATGTTTCATTTTTTCTGAGCGCCGACAAGAACTGCTTCATCCACGGAGTCGTCCGCGAGGGACTGCGTACTTCCACTCCCCCGAACAGAACTCCCAATAGTGGTTACCCCCATGAATCATCGAGATGTCGCATGGGGTAACGTTGCCTCTCCGATTTAGACTTTCCGCAGCGTGGGGGAACTCTAACCCGGGAAGGGAACTCAGTTATGTCAGCTCAAAACCATCAGAAGAGGCGAAAGGTTTATCGAGGCGGCGTGCCGGCGTCCACTCAATCGTCCCGATCGGATCAGGTTTGGTACGGAACTCTTACGTCCGGCCACTCCTCCTTAAAATCCTCTGTGTTACGTGAAACGAGAATACATCCCTGAGTGCGAGCAGTCGCATAGACAATCGCGTCGGGAATCTTCAGTCGGAGATTTTTGCGAATCAATACGGTTTCTGCCGCAACCTCCTTCGCTAAATCAAGGATTTCAAAAGATGACAAGAATCCTCGTATGGCTCTCTCCTCTTCGGGATCGGTGGCTCCAACGAGCACTTCAATGAAGGTAATGATGCTGATTTGCCGAATGCTATACTGTAACAGCTCACTCCTTGCAGCTTCGATTCCGTTCAGATAATCAATTAGAATATTGGTGTCGAATACCGCTTTCATCGATCTTTCCACTCATTTCGGAGATCATTTTGATAACGGACCCCATCAGTTCGATTCAGCTTCCAGAGCCCGAAAGCAGCCTCAGCCGGACGAACAGACTTTCCCCGGAGGTATTCGGAGATGGCCTCACGAATCAAGGCCGCGCGGGAGCGCTTCTCCGCACTGCCGACTCGGTCAAGGGATTCAATAATTTCATCAGGAACGTCGATAATGGTTCGCATTCTAGATATCATGCACTGTCATCAGATAGCTTCAAGGCTATTGTTTCCCGTACGATGAGTTCTAGCACGGCGCGATAGCGACGTTGACCAGAAGCGGAGGTAAGGAGTCACATGGAGTTGAGGCGGAGCCGTAACGGAATTGTGACCAGCGGCTGGATATGCCTTTAGGCGGTCAGAACCTCGACATACGCAGCCTGCGAATGAGGCTCGGGCACTGCCTCGCCATCCTGTCGCATTCCTTCCAGGTGAAATTCAATCGCTTCCCGGATCAACACCATGGCTTCATCGCGAGTCTCGCCGACAGCAACGCAACCGGGCAAATCCGGGACATAAGCTCCAAACGAGGACTCTCCTTTTTCAATGACTACGGCATATTTCATTTTTCTTCTTTTTCTTCGAGTTGAGCTTGATTCCGAATACTCTTAAGCATTTCGGCTGGAATCTCAAGGCTTGGTTTGCCCGCGACCGTGACCGTCCCTTTCTTGCGGGAATGCTGCATCTGCCAGTGACTGCCCTTCATCCGAACCGTTTTCCAGCCGTCGTCAGCCAATAATTTGAGTATGTCTCTGACCTTCATTTTTTGATTCTGGCAGAACGTCAAAGACACTCGCGGCGCGTTAGCGACGTTGAGTGCTCTGCCTTGTTGGGCTTGGTTTTCTTTTCCTGCGCATGGGGAAAGCAGCTTGCTCTTCGAGAACTCGATCTATTCCTTTCATCCATTCCAAGTCCCGACCAATAACTAACTCTGTCATCGCAGCATGATGAGTATTCTTCATCGGAATTGGCTTGGCTTGAAAGCCATACTTTCTTGCTAAATCTTTTACCTCGTTAGCATTGTCATAGGTCATAATAAAGTCGCCGGCCAATTCAGAGCATGCCGAAAAGAGCTTTTCATGATCTAGCTGAAAATGGGTATAGAGCCGACTGCCTGCCTTCTTCCCTCCTGCGGTATATGGCGGATCAACAAAGAAGACTGAATCCTCCTCATTCTTATGCTCTTCGAGAACCTCAAAAGCATCCCTGCATTCAAAAGACAAGCGTGTCCGAAAAAGATCAATATTCCTAATTCGCTTTGCTAATGTTGACGGATACCATCTAGATAATATTCCCTTGCCTGCTTCACCATTTTTTAAAAAGCCTGAACCAGCGGCTAAAATTCCTCCATGAAATGTTCTATTCTTGATGATCGTCTGAAAGGCAACTTCCCGTGAAGACCTCATTTTCGAGGCGAGGGCTTCTATCGCGTTCTCTTTCGTCATCTCAAAATTCAATATCCGGGATGCGAGCCATTCAGCATCCCCACCAACCAATGTCTCCCAAACAGCAGCAATCTCTTGGTCGAGTTCTACTAAATGAGCAGCCTCAACAAGGTTCTCAGATACAGATGTAAGTGAAACGATGCCTCCACCCACAAATGGTTCGATTAACTTTTTTGGTTTTCGCGGTTGGCTCAATAGCCACTCCCGTAGTCGCGGGACGAACCACGTCTTACCTCCTGGATAACGAAATGGGCTCAACTGTGGAACTGAAGCCACATTAACCGCCTTCGGCATCTCAATCTCATCACTGAATAATAGCTTCTGCATGAGTTAGTTCCCAAAGGGTGAATCAATCGTTTTATTGTCGGGGGGATTCTCCAACTTCTCATCAACCTTCGATTGGAGTATCTTCATGAAATTCTCAATTTTCCCAACTTTAGGTCGAGTGATCGTATTCAGTGCATCCGAGAACTTGGTATATACGGTCTCAATCCTCTGTAGCTCATACAATTGGCCTTCACGATCTACCAAATCGTAAATCAACCAAGACATGTCTGCATTTTCCTTAGAAACTCGCTCCAACGCCGGAAGTGTTTCGAAAAATGCAACGTCAAGTGCTACTGCCATCTTTTTCTTCCACGCATTCAAGATTCCACCCTTAAACATGAGCTGAGGTGCGAGACGTTTGCGGGATGAGGAAAGAAAATCAGGTCTCGGGTAATTCGGCTCCTCGGACCATTCCATATCTGTGTTATTTCGGCAATCCGCCATATAATGAGCGAACGGGTCGCGAATATTACCCGAAATGTATACAGCCTGAATTTCAAGCGAGCCAAAGTCGCAAACCTGTCCTTTGTCATCGTATGCGACCAGAACGACGTCAATATTCCCTGCTGATTTTCCATAGTAGTCAGTGAGCCTTACTTCGGTTAGTGATGTCCATGTCGCTTCCTCTCCGAAAAAGAAATCCGCAGCATCATCTGCGATAAGCCAGTTTTCTCGAAATCTTACCGGGCAGGTGATTACGGGTCTGTTCCCGTGCATGACACTGCAAACTCCTAGAGGATCCTTCGCTTTGTCTTTTGTGCAGCTTGGAACTTTATTGTTGAAGGGGCATAGTCGATTCTTTCGAAAACGCTGTGCTTTCGGCGACATGTCCGACGGGAGATGCCCAAATACTTCTGCCAGGGGATTCTGAGGTTCTTTCATTCAGTTTTCAGTGTGCGAGGGATTTCATCTGCTTGCGACACCTAAATTTTTCTTTGCCCTATGTTTGAGGACAGACACGCCGTTAGGCGTTGTCCTGCTCCGCCTTGGTATGCCCGGCATGGGCGCGTTGTAATCGGGTTAAAGTCCCGTGTATCATGAACCTAGATAAAATACAGATACTAGACTATGGCAATTGCAAAGTCGTGAGGCTTTGTGGGGAGGCAGCCTACGTCAAAGAAGTGAGCCCACGGATCCCGCATTCGCGGGATGGTGTAAGGCCGACGGCATGGGTGAGCTGGTCAGGGATACTGAGCTTGCCGAAGGGCACAACACAGCGAAGCCCTCGGTTCATTGCCGGAGGTAAACCACGGGGTTGTGCATCGGAACAACGTGCTCTTACCCGGCCTGTCTTCGAGGAGGGGTCGAAGTGGTTTCAGCAGCTTGTCCTCCGTAGCTCGGAGAGCGAAGGGGGAAGTTCGTAGTAGTCGTATCGGAATCCGTGAGTAACCGCAGGCGGGTGACCCGTCCGGTGAAGAATACGGAGGACTCGAACACCGTGAAGGCCCGAACTTGGGTAGTGGAGTCAACCGACGGTATTCTGCGAATAATCGCACGGCTACCGTCGAGGAGAACCGAATCCACAGGAGCGATTAAACGCTCTTCTCAGGAACCGCTCCCGACGTGTCGGGAGACCCGTATGCTACCAGTCCCGCCGAAGGGGAATGAGCGAAGCGAATCGGGGGCCGGTGGTATGGGGGCGGGGGTTCAATCCCCCTCGCTATCCGATTCGCCAATCTCCGTATTGTCATGTCACAAGATGACCTTTTCTTCTGGAGATAGCAATGGTTGCCTCCGTGCCTGAATTGAACTCCAAAAAATCCGATTCTATTCCATCGCTAAAGATTACGCCATTTTCCGGCATGTACGAGGCAAGAACGAGAGGCTGGCGTTGGGTCACTTTACCGAAGGTAATCTCCGCCCCGGAAGTCTTGCTTGGCCACGGTTCACGCACTGAGAAATAGAGGTAGTCAGCATCCCATTCAACGGCTTTTCTCTCGTTCATCTTCACTGGTCGTCCCGAGAGTGCAGAAGCAACTCCGGTTGCTCCGGCCAGGATACTTCGCAACCAGCCAGTTGATCCGAGACCTGTTGATACGATGATCCCGCTTGATGAATGATTCTCTATCCTCTCGCCAATCCGGATCGAATAGCGGGCTGACGTATGCGTGCGTGGGCCGATAAACAAGTCGTTTACGGCGGACAGACTCTGGCCGTCGTTCAGTCTTGCTTCCGCCATCGTCACATCCGCTACCCTTCGTTTTTTCGCAAAGACCTCCGGTATGACAAGATCCAAATCCTCCAGCGTGAATGGCAACAGAATGCCCTCCCATCTCTTCGCATCCGGGTTGACACCAACGAGCAGTTGACCGTCGAGGTACTTGAGAACATTTGCCACCAGACCGTCTTGTCCTATGGCAACTACGGTGTCCGTCGGCCCGAAGATGAAATTTGGGACAAATGCGCGGTCCACGACCTGGACGCGACCATGACGGGCAAGGATGTTCTCCGCATCCCGAACAACCAGTTTGTAGACCCGGTCTTCAGTTAGGTAGTCGGAGAAGTCCGCGCCCAAATGCTCGACGTAGAACCGTGCCTGATCCTCAGTGTTGAATCGAGCGATCAAATCGTCGAGACGCGTGCGCCTGACGACCACGACGATCTTGTTCTCGGTTCGCCGGTCCATCAATTGGCATTGTCTCGTTTGAGCAGTTCACGCAGCAGCTCAGGCGACACATTCAATTGGCCGATCTTGTCAGCGCTTTCGGCGAGTTCCTTGAAAGCAAGAGCAACGAGTTGCCCTGGCTCCATGCCAACACTGGTCAAGGCTTGAAGTGTTTTAGGGTCAATACCGGATAGTGCTTTCATCACGGCAGCAATGGCATAGGCCTTCGAGTCTGCTTCTTCGCGGGCGTTGGCCGTAGACAGGGCGACAAGCTCTTTGTTCTTCTCCTCTATCGCAATCTTTGCCGCCATCTCCGCCTCTCTGATCTCTCGCTTCTTCTGCTGGACAGATTTCTCGGCATCCATCTGGGCTTCCTTGATCTGCCGCTTCTTATTCTCAACGGCGATCTCAGTGTTGAGCTCGTTTTCCTTGATGCCCCGCTCTTGTTCCACTGCGGCATTGCGCCGGGAATACACAGCTTCATCCGCTTCGCGAAGGATTTGCTCCCGCGCCTCGGCCTCAAGTGCGCGCGAAGTCTCGGGAGTCGGTTTGATGGCCAGAATGGAGAGACCAAGAATCTCAATTCCGATGGACGCAATTGCTTCAGCCGACTGGAGTCCTTGCCGCAGGGATGCGACAAGTTCATCTGATTGTCCCAGCGCATCGCGTAGCTTTAGCGACTTCATGGATGCCCGTGTCAGAACCTGTGCATGGTTGATGAGCCTCTGAGGAAGCTTTTTCGGATCATCAGAGGCATAGTCCTTTCCGTTGGGTGCCAGCGTGAAGTTCATGAGCTGCGAAAGTTTCTTCGGCTCAGCAATCCTGTAGGTGAGCTGCCCTTGCACCGTCACTTCTTGGAAGTCGGCAGTGATCTCCTCGAAAATGAAAGGCACGTCAACACTGCCGACAGGAATACGGACAAGGGATGTTGTCGGCGCAAAGCAGAAAAAGGATAGACCCGCGCCCTCGCGCATGAGCTTCCCCCGCTTGAACTGTAAAATAAAATCCGTGGGCTCAACCTTGATGAAACGTATACCGAACATATCTCCTCCTTTGCTGTTTAGATTTTCTGCTAGTGAACGTCAATAGTGGTAATCCCCATGAATCGGCGAGATATCGCATGTGGGGTAACGGTGCCTCTCCGGTCTAGACGTTCCCGAGCGTGGGTGATCGACTAAGTCGATGCGACCATTGGCATTCGAACCCTCCTCTCGGGGGATCATCCCCAGAAATCGAAATTGGCGTGAAAATCCGGGAAAAAACTTGCCGGGTGACCTCAAAGGTAAAGTTTCCGGCGGCGTTATGAGGTGCTCGGGACAGGTACGCTGACCGGCAGGGAGCTGGCGCGGCCTTGGGCGCGGGTGCGCGGCGAGCTGGAAGCTCCCGATTACGGAGAGCGGCCTTGGGCTCGGGTACGCGAGCTGGAAGCTCCCGCTACATTTTCGGGCTCGGGTGCGGGGCGCAAAAAAACCGCCGACGCAAGCGTCGGCGGTGTGAGTTTTCCCGGGATCGATATGAGATCTTCGTCGATCAGTGATTGACGGCGAGGGGATCGCCCTCGGCTTCCATCTTCGCGCGGGCGATATGGTAGATCATGATACCATAGCCACATTTGGCGAGGACGTCGGCGATGGTGTATCCGACCTGAAGTCCGACCTCAGCACCGGCGGATTCACCTCCACCACCAGCACCAATCATGTAGGCGATCGGGTAGAATCCCCAGGTTGCGACGGTCAGGAGCCGGATGTTGCGAACGAGCACGCTGACCTTCGCGGGCTGGTCGACCATGAACTTGCCGAGTTCAACCCAGAGCACATAGAGGATGTAGATGAAGGGAATTGTGCTGAGCGTTCCCCAGACCCCATACATTCCGAAGAGGGACTTTTCATCCATGATTTCGCCCGGATAGCCGAGAATAATCATGAGGGCGGCCGCGATCATCAGTTTTGCGGTCAGGGTTTTGCGTACTGCCGGGGCAAGGGCGAGAACCGCAATCAGCTCGGCCATGAGGAGAGGCACTGTCAGAAGCCAATCAACGTAACGATAGGCATCGTTGAAGGGCTTTCCGGTTGCAACGTAGACGCCGCCAACCAGTTCGTAGGCACTATCCCAGCTTCCGAGAATGCGGACGTAATGATATCCGGCGATCCCGACGACGAGAGCCGATAAGATCATCGAGATCTTATACTTTTGCGAAAGAAGATCCTTCGCGAAGGCAAAGTACACGAACGAGCCGAACATGGCCGCGATCGTGAACGAGAACATATTGTATACAGTCGTATACTGTCCGATTGTGAGTTCAGGCATGGTTTACTGGAGTTTGAGTTATGGTTTTCGTGTGGATTTGGCGGGTGGAGAACATTTTGTCATCCACGCAGCCAAAGTGATCGCGAATCCCAACGACGAGGGCGTGCGGTAGAGTCAGGATTGCGAGAAGGGTAAGATAGAGTCCAATAACCGACTGGAGTTGCCAGTGGCTGGAGAGGAGGATCCCCAACGCGGCCATCCCGACGATTGACACCCCAGTCAGGGGCATTGCCTGACGGAAGGTCCGTCGCCATGACCACGGAGTTGAGGGTTTTGCCAAGTCGTGGCGCAACCCTGCGAGGTGGCGGAGACCGTGCCAGAAAGGAAAGTAGAGACCGATTGCAACGAGGGGATGAACGAGAACGAAAAAGGCAGTTAGGGCGATGGTTTCGAAAATTCGGATCGATGCGTTTGTTCGTTCGGGAGGGGATGTCCGTCGCCAATCCGTGATATCGAACCAAAGCGAGGCGGCAATGACGGCGAACAAGGCTATCCCGATGGTTTCAAGGGGCAGGGTACCATTGACCGCGAGAGGTTGGAGGATGGTGGTATTTTGGAAATTGCCGACCGCCCAGCCACCGACGGCACTAAAAACGTCCGGCCAGAAGACGAAAGGCAGGATCATGGTGATTCCGCCACGGGTAATTGTCGTCAGGATCGGGCGGTCTGGTGAGGGCGGGTTTGCTCGTCTCTCGAACTCCCAATCGCCCTGCCCCCAATGAAAAATTGTCAGGAGGATAAAGAGGGTGAAGGCGAGAATTGGAGCGATGAACCAGAGTCCGAGGTAGAGGAGGGCGAGACCGATGTATGCGCTGTAGAAAATCAATTTGGACGATGAATGCTCTAAATTCCAGATACGGGCTGCGGTGAGGTGGTCGAGGGCTCCATGGGGCAAGCCAATCACGATGATCGAGACCAGAAGGGGTGTGGCGAGAGCGAATGGCGGTAAGGTCGGAATGAAAGGAGTCATCACGAAACCGATGAGCAACGCTGCCCACCCGACCATGCGTACAGTCGCATTATGTGTTGCCGGGTGTTTCACTGCTTTTGATCGGGCCGCAGCCATCCCCGCGAGAAAGAAGGAGCGAGGGCAGGGTTAGAGGCCCATTGCTGGCGGATTGCAGGGTAGAGAATTGTTCCCTGGGCGACCATCGCGGAGGTGAAGAGGAAAAAAAGACCTTCTTCAATCGGGAGGCCAAGGAGGGTGATCCCGCTGGTGTACTGAGGAGAGAAATACCAAATGCCCATTCCGATCGCAAAGCGATCCACGAGGCAGAGGTAGAGAAATGGTGGAAGCACGCTGGTTGCCCAAATCGACCTCAGTTTCCAAAGGAGGTGGCCACCAACGGCAAACTGAAGCAGGAAGACCGGACCGACCCAGGCGAACAGAAGGCCAAGGTAACGGGCACCATCGATTTGGAGGAGAAGGATTCCGAAAAGAGTGATCTGGACTGTGATCCCGATCCCGAGCCACCGGAAGCGTTCGAATTGGAGACTTCCGGCATACGAGGTTGGAATCGAGGAATCTGGCTTGAAACTGTGGGTCAGATACAAAGACCATGTACCGACCGCAATGGTCTGAAGGACCATAAAGGATAGTTCTTCAATCGGAATTGAAAAGAGGGTTCCGATCACCCGGTCGGCCGGGTAGCCCCAGACCCCGCTGAGAATGAGGTGACGGTCCCAAGGTATGGTGTATCCGAGCGCGAGAAGAATCAAAATGCCCACCGCCGAAATGCCTCCGGGTGGAATGTCACGGTAGCGGATTATCATCCAACCCAAACCGATTGCGGCGGGTGGCAGGATGAAGATCAAAATGAAGGACAGGTAAGACAATTGGGTTAGCTATCAGTTCGGAAGGGCCCGAAAGTGAAGGTTGTTACGGATTGGGAACAGGATCTAGTCCTTGGGGAATGAGGGATAATAACCGTGATCGTCTTGAATCCTAACCGTGAAGTTGGATATTAACTAAGGTGATGTGCGGTATAAGACACGTTGCGCGGGGGCGACAGCTTTAGATGGTCTGGTCGCTGTTCGGCATCCGCGAAAGGGGGGCACGAGAGGGTGCGAGCTCGGGTTCGGCGTTCCCGGGACACTAATTTTGCGGTGGACGACGGCTTAGCGAGGGGCCGAGCGGGGCCTCGGCGCTCCCGGTGCAGGGAGGAGGCCTTCGGACATCGCGATCGCGAGGTCGAGGCCGGTGTCGATATCGCGAAGTTCAGGGAGGATCGCCACGGTCAGTCCGTTGGCTTTAGCGGCGCGAACCGACACGGCGAGGGTTTCTGAGCTACTCCAGGGGATGTCCTCGAAGATGCAGTGGTGGTGGGCTTTCATCCCGACGAGGTAATAGCCGCCGTCGAGGGTTGGCCCGAAAACGAGATCGGAGGTGAGAAGAAGGTTGGCGGCGTGGTGGAAAATCGATGGAACCAGTTCCGGGCAGTCGGCCCCGATGCAGAAGACGGGAGCGTGATTCCGTTTAAAGGCAGTGCCGACTGCATGGGAGAGGCGATTACCCAGATTGCCGTCGGGTTGTGGAAAAAAGGGGTAGCCTTCGCCAATCCAGGCTAAAAGTTCTCCCCCGGCATCGGCTGGGGTGTAGTGGATTTCAACTGGCCAATCCGGGGGAAGGTGTGAGAATTGTGTGGATACGAGCTGTCGGTAGACCCCAAGGCTGAGGTCGTCACCGATAGACGCGGCAAGTCGGGTTTTGACGAAGCCGGGGCGGGGAGCCTTCAGGAAGATCTGGATTCTGGGCAAGTTCAAGGGCCGGGCTCCCGTCAGTCGAAGCGGTAAACAAAGTTCTCGAACGAAAATCCGCCGGAGGGTTCGCGGAGGGTGTCTATCAGTGTGTTGAAGACGTGTTTGGCGGTCTGAAGGTTATGGTTGAGTTCTTCGACCGGGGTAGGGATCGGGGTGACCCCATTGGCGAAGTCGATCCCAAAACCGAGCAAAGCGTAGGGGAGTTCGAGTTCGTTCGCGAGAACGGCCTCGGGTCCGCAGGTTTGCGAGATGAAGGAAACGCTGCTCGCCTGGAGGGCGCGGATCTCACTGCGGGTATTGAAGCGCGGTCCGGGGACATGGCCATAGACCCCTGCGAGGGGCGGTTCGGAAAGGGTGTCGGTAAGGATTTCGGAAAGGCCGGAGTTGAAGAGGGTGGAGGCGAGGAGGTGTCCGCGTCCGGGGGCGGCGGGTTGATCGAAGATGGTGCAGGTTTCCCCGTTTCCGAGTCGGTTCTCGGGAAAAAGGAGATCGGTCGCGAGGGCCGGTCTGGCGAGTTCCCAGGCCGGATCGATGATGCCGCAGACGCTGAGGGAGATGACGGCGGTTGCCCCGGCTTCCTTGAGCGCGAGAAGGTGGGCGCGGTGGTTGATCTGGTGAGGAAGGTTGCGATGGCCTTTGCCATGCCGGGGGAGGAGGATGCAGGGGGCCCCGGCGGATTGTCCGAGGAGGAGCGTTACCGTTCCGAAACGGGTGCTGACAGATTTCTCGGTGAAACCGTCTTTATCGTAGAAGCCGGATCCGGTGATGTAGGCGATCATGGGAGAAATAAAAGGATCAGGTGAGGGCGCCGCCGCAACTCGAGCCGTTGCCGGCGGTGCAGCCGTAGCAGTGTTTACCGGTTCGGATGGGGATTTGGCCCCAGGTGGCGAGGTCGACGTTCCAGAGATTGAGTCGGGTGCCGCGCTCTCTAAGGTGCAATCCAAGTTGTTGATTGAAATCGCAGTCGAAGACGGCTCCCTCCCAATCCACGCTGATGGTATCGCGGCACATCAAGCCCTCGACCGAAGCAGGGTTGAAGGCATCAAGAAGTAATGCCATGTATGTATCCAAAGTTTCATTACGGACCAGCCAGGTAGCAAAGCGGGCGACGGGAAGATTCGTGAGGGTGTAGAGTTGATTGAACTCAATCCCGAAGTGCAGTCTCAATTCGCGCCGGTAATCTTCCTGAAGCTCGTTCTGGTCGGGAGGGAGTTTGGCTCCGTTCGGGTTGTAAACGAGGTTGAGTTGAAGGCGGGGGCCAGTCCCGTAGCCGACGCGATTAAGTTGGTGAAGCCCCTCGATACTGCGGTCGAAGACCCCCTCGCCGCGCTGGGCGTTGACATTTTCCGGGCAATAGCACGGCATTGAGGCAACGACCTCGACCTCATGGTCGGCGAGAAAGGCGGCGATGTGCTCGTAGCTGGGTTCAACGAGGATCGTCAGGTTGCAACGGTCAATGACGCGACGGCCCATCTCTCGGATCCGGGCAATCAGCCAGCGGAAATCGGGGATCATTTCGGGAGCGCCGCCAGTGAGATCAACTGTTTGGATCGAGGAGGATTCGAGCCAGTCGAGGATTCGTTCAAGGGTTTCGCGGGTGATGATCTCGCGGCGTCGGGGGCCAGCGCTGACGTGGCAATGTACACATGTCAGGTTGCAGAGTTTGCCGACGTTGATCTGGAGAACGCGGGGATCCCTCCGATCAAGGGTCAGCCGGTGGTTGCGCAGGTGGCGGGCAAAGGAGGGAATGGGGCTTTTTTCGACATTGGCCGCATGTTTCTGTGCAGGGTCCACTTTTAATGGGGCGGGTCGAGAGAGGAGATCTGGCATTGAGGGTGAGACGATTTGGACGATAATCTATTCCGCGACGGGGGATTGCAAATGTGGTCCGAGTTTTACGGTTGGGGGATTGTCAGCCGGCAATCAGGGGGTGATGCGGAGCCCATCGTACGCGAGGTAAATTCCGGCGGGGAGAGAGGCCTCGACGGGGGCGTGGTCAACCTGGGCGGTGAGATGGGTCAGCCAGGTACGGTGGGCCGCGATCTCCTGGGCTAGTTCAATCGCGCGGGGAATGTGAAGGTGGCTGGGATGAGGGTCGGGACGGAGACCGTCGAGGATCAGGATATCGGTTTGGCGGGCAAGCGCGATCGCATCGGGGGGTAGGTCAGCGCAATCCGTGTAGTAGGTAAACCGTTTGCCAGTAGCGCTCTCGGTGATGTCAAGGCCGAGGGTCTCGACGGCACCGTGGGGCAGGAGGGTGGAGCGGATTTGAAAGGGGCCGATCTCGATCGCTGGGGGTAGTTCGGTCAGGCGGAAGGCGGGATAGCCGCGGACGCTGGGACGGTCGAGAATAGCGTAGGGAAAAATCTGGCGAACGCGGGTCAGGCCAGCCGGGGTGCTGTAGACGGGTAGGGCGGTGCTGCCGTTGAGGTCGCAAAAGCAACGGAGATCATCCATCCCGAGAACGTGATCGGCATGGCCGTGGGTGAGGATGAAGGCGTGAACATCGGTAACGCCATTCTCGAGGCATTGGATGCGAAATTCAGGGGCGGCGTCGATCTGGAGGTGAAACCGATCCGAGATGACATGGACAGAGGACCGCGTACGCCAGTTGCGGGCATCATCGAGATCACAAAGTCCCGCCGGCATTCGGACGACGGGGACGCCGGTGGAGGTCCCGGAACCGAGGACAATGACCTCCATGGGTGACGCGGACGGTTGGGTTCAGCTCTTCGCGTAGAAGGCGTCGATTTTGGAAGCGACATCGCGGAAGCCGATGTCGGCAGCGTAAACTTCCTTGAATTCAGCGATCGCCTCGTCGGTCTTGCCCTGAGCTTCAAGGGCGCATCCGAGCTCGTAGATGGCCTCTTTCTTTTGCTGGTTCATAACGAGGATTTCCTTTTTGGCGGTTCGGAACTGTTCGGCAGCGAGGTCGGAGAAGTTCTTGGCGGCATAGGCCCGACCGAGGCTGATGATGGCCTGAAGGCGAACCTTGGGGTTGCGCTGGGCGATCTGGAGGTGCTGGATGCTCTCGTCGGTACGGCCAGCGTCGAGTAGGAGAACACCGAGGTGGAAGCGGGCGGTGTAGTCGTTGGGATATTTCTCGACAGTCTCAAGGGCGGATTCGAGTTCAAATTTGGCGAGCTCGGCTTGAAGCTTTTTGAGGGTTTCGCTGGCGGCAGTGTCTTCGGGATGGGTCTCGAGGGTGCCTTCGACCCGTTCGATCTGCTTCTTGAGGGAAGCGGTACGGAAGCGCTGGATCAGCTTTTCAAGAGAGCTGTCGTTGCCGCCCAGTTCAGTTTTGAGGGCGTCCTCTATCGTGGAGATGGCTTCTTCATATTTCTCGCCCTGTTCGTAGTAGGAGGCGAGCTTCTTGTAGAGGTTGACATTCTCCGGTTGCGCCTCGATCGCGGCGATCGATTCGGCGATAAGATCGGAAAGGCCCTTTTCGTCAGTCCGGCTGCGGTGGAGTTGTTCGAGGCGGACGGCCTCGTCGGCATCCTTGAGCTTGGAGCGGAAGTCGCCCTCCTCTTCCCATTTGCCCTGGTCGAGAGACTGCATGACGGAGGCACGTTTGACCAGTTCCTGAGCATCGCCGTCCCCGGGTGCCAGGGCGAGGGCCTTGTCGGCGGTCTGAATGGCAGCGGTGATGTCTTTTGCTTCGAGGTAGGCGGCGGACAGCTTTTTGAGGTTCTCAACGTCGCTACTGTTGATGTCGCGAATGCATTCGCGGGCGTGGACGGCGGTGTGAGGGAGATTCAGTTTAAGGGCGGCGTCGGCAATGCTGGCGAGGGCATCTACGCTCGCGGGATTGGAGTTGAGTTCCTTTTCGGCCGCAACGATGGCATCGGCGGGATCCTTGCTCCGCACCATTTTCTGCGCTTTGAAAAGAGACATCCCGGAGAAGAGAGACTTTTTCTTACCGGCACTGGCGCTGCGTTGGGCTTCGCGGAGGACTTTGCGGACCTCGACCGCGCCGGGGAATTTGACCAACAGCCCCGAGCAAATGTCGATTGCCTGGCCGGGGTTACCCTGGCGGAGAAAGCCGACGGCTTTTTCAACCTGTTTGCGGACCCGTGGGTCGAGATCTTTGAGGGGCGTATCGGACATAGTTGGGTAGATTTGAATCAAAGGATGGCGGTTCGAGTCAATCCAGCAGCGAGGCCTTCATGCGTGAATTCGTAGAAACGACACGATTCCATGCGGATGTGATCCGGGCGTAGATAGCCTCGTCAGAGAGTCCGTTCCACGACCGAAGGTCGCCAGCACTAGTGGCGTGGTCTACGAATTGATCGGGCCAACCGACCCGCTCGACCGGCATTTGGATTTTGGCATCGGCAAGCGATTCGAGGATCGCACTGCCGAAACCGCCAGTGCGGACATGGTCCTCGATTGTGACGATCAATCGATGGCTGCGGGCGTGGGAGGCAAGGAGTTCGTCGTCCACCGGTTTCGCAAAGCGGCCGTTGACGACAGTTGCGGCAATGTTGTGTTCCTGGGCGAGACGATCGGCAAGGGCGAGGGCGTTTTCGACCATTGAACCGAGAGCCCAGATTGCAAGATCCTCGCCGTCGCGCAAGGTGACGGCCTTGCCTATCGGGAGGATCGCGGGGGTCTCTTTGAGAACGATGCCGCGACCGGCCCCACGCGGGTAGCGGATAAAGACGGGGGCTTCGTAGGCGAGGGCGGAATGGAGCATATCGGCGAGTTCGTCCTCATCGCGGGGCTGCATGACGATCGTTCGCGGAATCGTCCGGAGGTAGGCGATATCAAACAGGCCGTGGTGGGTCGCCCCGTCATTCGGGGAGAGTCCGGCCCGATCCATACAAAAGACGACAGGGAGGTTTTGGAGACAGACATCGTGGATGATTGGGTCGTAGGCGCGCTGGAGGAAGGTTGAGTAGATCGCGCAGACCGGTTTGAGACCGCGGGTAGCCATCCCGGCAGCGAAGAGGACGGCGTGTTCTTCGGCGATTCCGACGTCGAAGTATTGCTTGGGGAGCTTTTCGCGGAGGTATTTCAAGCCGGTTCCGGAAGGCATCGCGGCGGTGATTCCAACGATTGTGGGATCCTGTTCGGCCGCAGCGAGGAGGGTTTTCCCGAGAACATCCTGATAGGCAGGTGGTTTGGAGCCCGCGCTGCCAATCGATTCACCCGTTTCAACCTCGAAGGGACTGGTCCCGTGAAATTTTTCGGGCTGGTCAATTGCGACGGAGTAGCCTTTGCCCTTTTGGGTGAGGACGTGCAGGATGACGGGCTCTCTTTGTTTCTTGGCGAAATCGAGGTAGTAGTCGAGGCGGTCGAGATCGTGACCATCGATCGGGCCAATGTAGCGCAGGCCGAGTTTTTCAAAGATCGAGGAGTGAAAAAGGGCGTCCTTGGTATCACGTTTGACCTTCGACCCGATCCGCACGAGGGAGGTGCCGCCGGGGATGCGGTTGAGGACCGATTCGATGTCGTGGTTGAGCCGGTTGTAGACTGGGTTGGTTATCAGTTCGTTGAAATAGCGGGAAAGGGCGCCGACATTCTTGTCGATCGACCATTCGTTGTCGTTGAGGACGACGACAAGGCGTTTGGTCGCGGCGGTGATGTTGTTGAGAGCTTCGAGGGTAATCCCACAGGTGAAGGCAGCATCGCCGCAGATCGCGACGACGTGTTCATCTCCTCCGGCCAAATCGCGTGCCGTGGCCATTCCGAGGGCAGCGGAGAGGGCGGTTCCGGCGTGGCCGGCCCCGTAATGGTCATGTCCGGATTCGTTGCGGTTGAGGAATCCGCTGAGCCCACCGGATTGGCGGATGCGGTCAAATTCCCCGGTGTTTCGTCCGGTTAAAAGTTTATGGACGTAGCCTTGGTGGGATACGTCGAACACAAAACGGTCGGTGGGCGAGTCAAAGACCCGGTGAAGGGCGATGGTCAGCTCGACAACGCCGAGATTGGGGCCGATGTGTCCCCCGTTGCAGCTGGTGACCTCGATGATTCTCTGGCGAATTTCAGAGGCGAGGGCAGGGAGCTGATCGCGCTCGAGGGCTTTGAGGTCAGTGGGTGACTGAATGTTGGCGAGCAGGCTCATGATTCGGGAAATAAAGATGCTTCCTGAGGTTGGACAGCTTCGAGAGTGCCATCCTCACGCAGTTTTTCGATCCGGAGTTCGGCATCACCGAGACGTTTCTGGCAAATCCGCAGCATTTTAATACCGGTTTCGTAGTGTTCGACGAGGGAATCGAGAGGGATCTCGCCTTCCTCCATTCGAGTGACGGCGGACTGGAGTGCGGCAAAAGCCTCCTCAAAGGTGGGCTCGGGTTTTGCGGACATTGTTTGTCGGGGACTGAAAAGTTACTTATTTAAGGTGGACGCCGTTGATCGTGCGGCGAGATCTTGCCAAACGGCCAATCTCGCGTTGGGATTGATTCATGGTTGTTATCGTTAGCGTCCTTGCGGTCAGTTGCAAGCTTGGGGCGGAACTCTTCCTCGAGGTCCTAAACCGGCAGTCGGCCAGCCTTGCGCGGACCCGTCCGCCCGGGTTGGCGGTCGAGGTCATGGGGGCGGAGCGGTTTGACCGGTCGGTTGCTTACACTCTCGAGAAAAGCCGTTTCGGGAGCGTTGAGATGCTTTGGTCGAGTGCGTTTCTGATCACTTTGCTGGTGACTGGATGGTTGGGGGGGCTTCACGACGCGATCTCGGGGACGCTAGGGTATGGCGTTTGGGGGCAGGCGCTTACCTTTTTGCTGGTGATGGGAATTCTCTCGATCCCAAATCTACCTTTGGATTGGTGGGAGACGTTTCGGATTGAGACACGCCATGGCTTCAATAAATCGACCCCGCGATTGTGGCTGGCGGACCGGGTAAAGATGGGGATCGTGGGTCTGTTGCTGGGGACGCCTCTTCTGACGTTGATTTTTTGGATCGTGACCCTGTTTCCGGAGACCTGGTGGTTGGTCGCCTGGGGGGTGTTTTTTGGGTTTCAGCTCCTGATGATCGTTCTGTTTCCAATGTTTATCGTGCCGCTTTTCAACAAGCTGGAGCCTCTTGAGGAGGGTCCGCTGAAGGAACGGCTGATGGCTTTGGCGGAGCGGACGGGTTTTCGGGCGGCGACGATTCAGGTCATCGACGGGAGTAAACGGAGTGCCCATTCGAATGCTTACTTTACAGGATTTGGCCGATTCCGGCGGATCGTGCTTTACGATACCCTGATCGAGCAACTCGGTCCGGAAGAAATCGAGGCGGTCCTGGCGCACGAGATCGGGCACTACCGGAAGGGTCACATCCCGAAGACCCTCGCGGTGTTCGCGGTTGTCAGTCTGGGTGTTTTTTGGGGCCTGGCGGCCCTCGCGGGTTTTGATGGATTGGTGGAGGAATTCGGGTTCGCGGGAATCGGGACGGAGGGTGAGCCCCTCGCGCGGGTTGCGCCTTTGTTTCTGCTTGCCTCGCTCCTCCTCGGGGCGGTGACCTTCTGGGTCAGTCCCCTCATGAATGCCTTGTCGCGGAAAAATGAATACGAAGCTGATGCCTTCGCACGGGACGCGGTCGGGAGTGGAGCGCCCTTGAAGGAAGCACTGCGGAAGATCTACCGGGAGAATCTCGGAAATCTCGTCCCGCACCGTCTTTACAGTGGCTTTCACTATTCCCATCCGACGCTTCTCGAGCGGGAGCGGGCACTGGAGGAGACCGCCGGGAGAGTGTGAGAGGGTACTTTTCGGGCCCGTGGTTTCGTGAAAGCCGGCAGGGATGCCCCGTAGACAATAGCTAATCGCGACGTTTTTCGGTGAGAAAGACGAGGTGCTCTTTTGCCACGAGGAACACCGCACCCATCCTCGGTATCGATAACTGATTACGAGAGATCAAAACCAAAACCGAAGCGGAAGGACTCTCCCCCTTAATCAATGTTCAACTTTATTTCTTGGTAGGTGTGATCGCGAACGAAAAAAATTCAAAGCTTTGCCAAGCAATCCCGATCAATCGGGAGCTATCTGCTCGACTTTTAAGTAGATGAACCGAGTGGTGTAGATATCGCTGGTCTGATAGTCAAAGACCGTCACGACATCGCCGCTAATATCGACCACTGGCGTCGATGAAAAAGCCGTGGTCGGAGTCACCGGTTGACCAGGCTCGCCGATTGCAAGAACCTCTTCGTCATCGAGATTATCGGTCGCGATCACCAAATACCGCAAGGATTCAGCCGCCGTTGGATCGCGCCTAAAGGTCAGTGACAATCTCAATGCTCCTCCATCTTCCGATATTGCTTCGGCAAAAGGTGCTCGTCCCTCCGAATCAAGAATACCGACCGACCGCGGAAACGGTAATCCCGTCATTCCACCCGAATACCGGATCACGTTGGACAAAGGACTCCCGGGGGGGGTTGAGTTTTCATCTCCCTCGCCGATTGGGTCGGTTAGCTCGTAATTTGCAAAGAGCCAATTCTCAAAATCTCTTCGGACGGTAAACCATCGTTCTCCGGTTACCCGGCTGGGGTTTGACCCACTCGTTCCGGTTGAGCCTCGCGCTTGGATCGCCAAGGGCCCAAGAGGATAGCCACCCGGCACAAGCTGGACCTGCCAAACATGCCCCCAAAGTCCGTTGAAGACATCAAAATTCGGCCTAGGGTATTTCCAATCCTTAAAAAGCGTCAACGCATAACCAGGCGGCGGTGTATCATCCTGATAGAACTCGGTCTGAGTTACCAACGGCGCGCCCCCTCTTCGAATCCAAATGACAGAGTTTGGATACAAGTCCTTAACCAAATCGGTCATCACGGGCTCGTGGTTCGTGAGCCTGAATATGTTCGCCCGGTCGATAGTCGTGACTAAATTCAAATTGTTTTCCCAACTGTAAACATCCAAAGAGGGAAAGTCGCCTCCGACGTAGATAGCCCCGTATCGATCAATTGCCAGCGCCTGAACCGATCCCGTGCTGATTGAGACATCGCCGTGACTACGGAAAGTACGAAACTGGACGTTATTGGGATCGAAAAGGAGTAGTCCGCGACCACCGACAACTTGCTCGGTCTCCGGACTGATGAAACCATCGAAATTGCCACCGACCCAGATATGTCCACTGCTTTGGACCGCAAAAGTGTAAACGCCCCCATCTTGGAAGAGACTGTCGTATGCGTTTGTCCCTTTTTCGGACCGCGACAGTATCACACCAGAATTCGTCGTGAGAACAAGTCGATCAACAGAATTTCCGGCAAAGCCGGTAAAATCTCCTCCTACAAGTATCCTGGGTTGGTCCCCTCGTTGGTTCCCCGGCAACCATTCAATCGCTCGGACCGTGCCGTTGGTCCCAAACCCAGCCCACGATGTGGGCGCAAAATACCCGGTTGGATCGAGACGCACTAAGTTAAACCTCGTCCCCGACGTGTCTTCCACCTTGAAATCGCCCCCGACCACCAGCGTCGCCCGTTTGAGCCCTCCCGTGGGAACAGACTCAAGTTCGGGTGTCAGGCAAAGGGCATGAATCGACCCGACACCCGTTCCCTCGCGGGCCAACATTTCGGGAGGAGTAAAACCGGGAAAAGTCGTACCATCAGCAAGGTTAACTTTTGCCAAACCAGTGCAGGGTTGCGTGTTGATGGAGTCGAAATCACCGCCTAGATAAACTGCTGATTCCTCCTGTGAAATCACTATCGTCCGGACACGACCGTTAACTACAGGTTGGAACGATTCGTCGTAGGTATAATCAGAATTTAAACGAATGACGAATGCTTTCGCAACCGGCTGTATCCCGCCTTCGCGGTCGGTGTCATTCCAGCTGTCAAAGGCGCCCCCAATGATAATTTTCCCATCATCCTGCTCAACAATGGCGTCGATGATTGCAGGGCTACCGACCCCACCAGCACCATTCGACCAAGCGAAAAGGAGCCTTCCATCGCGGTCCTTTTCTGTCACGATCAACCCTCCAAAGGGTATTGTAGTACTTTCATCTTGGAACCCATCGAAACTGCCTCCCAGCATGACCTCACCATTAGCCCGAGGCAAAATGGCATGCACTGGGCCATTTGGTTTATAAATCGGAGGGGTTGCGAGCTGAGCTGTCATATACCCCTGGGAATCAAAGCCACCATTGATGTTGAGTCGGGCAAGATTTCGCGCCTGCTTTGAGAATCCCTCTCTGGAGTAAATAAGATCGAACTCGCCGCCAATCAAAATTCGTTCATCTCCGAGCACACACATTGCATCGATCAAACCGCTGTCTCTTGAATCGATGAAAGAAAGACTTTTATTGACATCCGTTCCGGTAAATCCAGGGAGTAAATTTCCTCGCTGATCAAGGCGTGCAACATCATCGACAATCTCTCCATCATATTCGTCAAACGCTCCCGCGACCACTACAGATCCATCGGCCAGTGCTTGAATTTGACGTATCGATGAGGGGATCAGACCAGTGCGGTCGGTATTTGAAAACCCAGACCCTGTTTGGAAGCTACCTGACAAAGTTCCGTCGTCAAAAATCGCGATAAGGTCATTGCACGAGTGATTTCCACTCTGGTCGCTCAGTTGCGTGAAATCGCCGCCAATCACAATTTCATCCGTGTAGATTCGATCCAACGCGTAAACCGGACCATCTAGCCCTCTAGCCGTAGTTGCCGAATCTTGGCCCAGAAAGGTAAGGTCGAGAGCCCCGGATGGATCGAGCTTCGCGATATTTTGAAAGAAGGTTCCTGGAATCGTGAAAGTTCCAGCAAAGATGATGCTGCCGTCGGGCATCCGAAGGATGTCGCGCACGATCGCACCCGAGTTGAAAGGTATTGCCGTTAACGATGTATCGATAGCGCCGCGGCGGTCGACTCTCGCCACGGCAGTATATCCGCTTTGCCCAAAGAGAGTCGTGAAGGAGCCTCCAAGGATGAAAGTTCCGTCCGGCATTTCAACCGCATCCCAAATGTCACCATTCGTTCCATCCGGTCCGTTGAGGAAGAAAGAACCTTCCACCAGCCCATTATCATGAACGATTGCAGCCCCTTGGCGAATGTAACTCCCCGGCGAACTAAATTGATTACTAAAAACTTCGTCGAAGTTACCCAGAATCAAAAATCTCGAAAACGGCCCGAGTTCCAACGGAATGATTTTTCTTACGAGACCACTCGTGGAAATACGCGCATTTTTTGGAAAAACTCCGCCAAACCCGCCGACTCCATCCACACTTGTGAAGGTCACGATGAAGGGGGAGTTCTGCCAGGGAGCTTGGAGAAAAGGTTCACCAGTTGTCGTTAGGTTGCGATCCGCGAGGTAACTTCGTTCGACCGCCCCGGCCCAGGCAACCACTCCAGTGGGGTGCTGGGCCACCGATAGGACCCGCCCCTCAGTACCGGCACCAAATCCGAGGTCTAAATTGCTGTAGAACCCACTGTCAAAGTTGGCCGATAAGGTCTGAGACAGAACCCAAATCGATAGCCACACTTTGATAGGAAAGAGTAAATGACACAGTTTCATAAAAGCCGCCACGAGATTTTTTCGTCAAGAACACGAGGAACGAATTTTCCTGATCGTTGGAAGTCGAGCATGAATCAAGATTCGAATCAAACGATTTTGCCAATTTGCAAATGCGGTCTGGGAGAGAGTCGGCCTGATAGATGATTCTACCGTGTCGCCATAATTCAGAAATTCGGAGTGCTGCGCTTGCTCTGCGACGATTTCCTTGAGCTGACTGATGGATCGGCTTTTGGGTGTCGCACCATCTTGGTGCGGAATCGCCATAAAAAACGGCTTAAGCCGAGGGCGAGCGAGATAGTAGGCCTCAAGTGCCTGACGAGCTTGGTCGCGGACCGCGGGCAGGGGATCGCGATTGGCGATAGATTCCAAGGCGGGGCCCAGCTCACCCGGTACTGCGGAAGCCTGGGCGGCGGCCAAACCGACCGAGAGCAATTGACGGAGTTTGCTCGAATCGGTGATGAAATTGACCTCGCGGGCAACCCAAGTGGCCTTGTCGAGCGTCCATCCTGCCTCGACTGCTTCGCGCACCTTTTCACGAGCATCCGAGGAGAAATGGGCGAGAATTTCTGAAGATGTGGATGTCACCCGAACGGCATCGTCAAAGGCCGCATCGCCGGTTTGCTGAAGGGATTCCCCCTCGGGAATGCCAATGACGGATTGACGTAAGGAAGCTGGCACGATGCTGCCGTAGGGAAATCCCGGGCCGGTTAGGCGAAGAATCGTGTATTGACGGGTGTTTCCGCCGATTCGCTCGAGTTCGGGCCGGACGAAGATTTGAAATTCGTCGATCGTCCCGCGGAGCCAGAAGTTACGGCCCTCCCTGACCACGGTCAGACCCATTTCCTCCGCGACGATCCGCATCGCCTCTCCGCTCGAATCCCGGCGTCCGGCCTCCCAGAATCGGTAAAGAAGAATCGCTGCCACCGCGAGAACGCATAGGCCAACCAGTTGGCGCGTGGATAATTTAGAAGAGGCGACGGGAGCGTTCATCGGAAGTCGGTCTGAAGTTGCTTGCGGGGAAAGTCAAGGCGAGGGCCTTCGGATTGCGGTCCGTTCACGGTACCCTCTGGAACGAGATCCGTTTGCGAGAGAGATTTTGTCCTCGCAGGAGCTGGAATAGAGTTCGAGTTGTTGGAGAGATTCCGGCTTAGCCGACTATGTCCCTTTAACCCTTTGGATCGGACTTCTTGTCGTCATTCTGTCGGGGATTTGTTAGGTTGGCAGGGTAAAAAAATCAAACCGGAAGAAAGTTTATGAAAAACAATAAAGCTTCCAAACTCGTTCTCACGGCACTGCTCTTCGCGGATGCACGCTTCGTCAAAGCTTTTCAAAATAACCCTGAAGACGAGGCGGCCGATGTGATCGAAGAGGCCACTGACGCGGTCGACGGCTCAATTGAAAATTGTCCTTATTCCCCGGCGTGGGCGGTCGCCCGCCGTCTTTGATAATTCGCCGTGTTTGAGGTAATTTGATTCTGGCCTCCAAAAGGAAAGGATCGTCCATGCTGGTTGAACGGTGAATTAGAATCCACTTTTTATGGTTTGATGGAACCAATCGACACAGGAGAAACATTGTTGGCCGGACCTGTTGGCCGTCTTCTGCCCTCGAGCATGCGGTTTGCTTTATTTGGAGCCGTTTTGATTGCGATCAGTTTTGGGCTGGCGCGATTCGCATTTGGGCTCTTCGTACCGACAATTCGAGATGATCTTCAGCTCAACCCTCAAGCGATCGGGTTGATTGGTGCGCTGCCCTTGATCAGTTTCGTCCTCGCCTCCCTTGTCGCATCAAGCTTGGCAAATCGGCTCGGGGCCCGCAACGCGGTTGTGTTGGCAAGCTGTTTCGCGGTTGCCGGGCTGAGCTTAATCAGTCAGTCACCCGGCGCGCTTTCGCTGGGCATCGGCGTTTTTCTCTGCGGTATTTGCACCGGGCTGATGATGCCGGCGCTGACGACAGCAATGCAGGCTCTGGTTGACCGGTCCGTGCACGGGCGTGTGAGTTCGGTAATGAACGCGGGCACGAGCATCGGGGTTGCGGTGGCCGTGCCGATGGCTCTTTTTTTATCTGGGGTTTGGCAGGGGGCGTATTTGCTTTTCGCAGTTTTGGCAGCCGCTGGGTTGATCTCAGCGTTTTATTTCATTCCTGCGGTTTCGCATGTTATGCCGGCCGATGCAGCGTCCCCGCCAAAAATCAGCCTATTACAATCATGGCGTCTGCTCTGGCTTTCTTTATTCGCCTTTGCGATGGGGCTAATCTCGGCGGCCTACTGGATTTTTGCGCCCGATCTGGCTGTCACATTGGGGGCATTGACGCCCAGTCATACCGCATGGCTCTGGCTTGCCGTCGGGATCGCCGGGCTGGGCGGTGCGGCGATCACGGATCTCGCCGACCGGAACAATCCAGCCATCATGCATGCGCTGATGCTGACTTTGCTCTCGGCGAGTCTGGTTCTGCTAGCCGCGAGCCCCGGCCGGCTATTGATCGCCGTGTTCTCTGCTTTCGTTTTCGGACTCGCTTACATGAGTCTGACTGGGCTGTATCTCCTCACCGGGATTCGGCTGCTCCCCGGACGCTTGTCTCTCGGACCGGTGTTACCATTTCTCGCCTGTGCCCTCGGGCAGGCCGTCGGTTCGCCGGTCATTGGCCTGTTGGTCAAGCATCTGGGCTATGCCGATGCCTTCTCCACGTTTGCCGCCCTGGGCATTGTGGTGGCGTTGCTTTCGCCGCTCTACCCCGGTTATTTGGGTGAGACGCTTTCCGTCGAAGAGCTGGTCGAAATGGAAAATCAGACAGGTATGCAGGCAGCCTTCGACTACCAGCTGCTCAACGAAGAGGGCGAGCCGATCCACTTCGATTTATCGAAGGATCAAGAAGTTGATGAGGCTGAAGCGACCTTTACCTGAACCTGTCGAATGTCGAACATCAAACATTGCAGACCGAACATCGGATGGTGCTTCGTTAAGGGAAACTCAACGGTTTAAGAATCCGCGGACTTTTAAGGTTAAGCAAGATTGAGGAGGCTTCGATTTGCCTTACGATTCTTGCATACGTAATCAAAATCTTAATAGATATTCGTAGGGTCAGGAAGTCTTCAGAGTGATATTTTCGATACCCTTGGACATGGTCAGAGAATGGATGCCGCCGAATTTGTTTAGCTAGATGGCATCACAGTCGGGATGCGCTCGCGTTGATGGCGCCGATAGATCAGGAAATCCCCGTCGACCGTGACAACGGGCCGCTGCGGATGCTGTTCGCTCAGGCAAATTAAACACAGATCCGCCAAATCGGGTGATCGATCCGCATAGCGCTTAGCGAGCGTTTCGACTCTCGGGATATTCCGATACAGCGCAAAATCCAACTGAATAAGGCCAGCCGGAATCAACGCCATGACCGCCCGAACCGATTCGACATGGAAGGCAGCCTCCGCCAGCACCGCTTCGACGGTTAATAGCGGCTCCTCAACCGTCTCAGCTACGGCACAAGCCCATGAATGGTGCGCGTCCCGGCGATTCAGAAAAGCCACCAGAAAGCCTGTATCCGCAATGCCCTTCACTTCTTGGCGAAACCTTTACGTTGGGAAAGCGTGGGCGCACCGTCGATCGAGCCCGCCAAAGCCATGAACGCTTTCGGTTCCGGGTTGAGGGAGTGATCCAGTGCCTCTTTAACAATCGCACTGCGCGTGCGCCCGGTTCGGTGTGCTAGCGCCTCAAGTCGTTGATTTGCGGCTTCGGATAAACGAATGGAAACTGTATGGCTCATTGGGTAAAGGTGTAAACAAATCTCCTATGGAGTCAAGCAGCCACCGGCTCGATCCATGAATTCGCTGTAATCCTCGCCGGGCTGATAGACGGCAGCTGCCTGCTAATACGCCAACTTCGCACCCAAATTGCCGATGTATCCTATCAACTCCGCACAGACGGCGAAGACCGAAAGGAAGGCGATTCGCAGGTGACGTAGAAGCCGTGCCTTTTTTAAAAGCACCGATCCATAATCGAGGGCGACCGCTACCGTAAACAGCCACGCCATAATGTTGGCGTAGTTTTCGAGTGCATCCAAGACCAGTGGGTCACACAGCGTTCGCCCGACCACCCTTTGGGCTCTCTCGCCGGTCCAGATAGGAAGCTAAGCACCTGGCGTTCCGGCGGTGAGTAGCAGTCGCGCCGGAAAAAACGTTTGCGCTTTGAGCAACAAAGGAATTGCAAATTGCTCGGCGTAGAGCAACGCCCCGAACAGGAAAAGGGCGATAGGAAAATGCTCCACCTTCGGCTGCAATGGCACTAAGGTGAAGAATATTGAGGAAGAAATGCATCATTCTGTAAGCAATTTTCAAATACACGACTTGTCCGAGGAGCCGGAGTCTCTAAGCTTTTGGGCATTAGAACAATGAGCCTGAATATTCCTGTCATTTGCCACGCCTTCGGGCGAAACCTAAAATCTACCGTTGAGGAGGACAACGATTGCCGTAAGGCGATCATCAGCTCCGCTCCGGGTCAACTCGCGAACCTCTTCAAAGACGTTCTGCCACCTCAAAACATCCCCCTTCGGAAAGGAGAGCGGATTCGTTGTTTCAGTTCATTTCTATGTCAAGCCCGCCAACGGCTGTCGGAGGATCCTATGCGGACAGTGTACGAACATGTGTCGAGCTCCGCCAATCATATCTGTGGCACGGAACCAAGGTTCTTGTTTGTCGACGGCACGGGTTTGCAGATGTGTGACACCAAGGAATCGGTCAAGATCAGTTTTGCGGGCGCACTGGCGATGACCAGGAGAGTCTATCAGAAAGCCAGATACATCGGAGCGACGGTCCTCCGGCAACTGGAAAAACAGCTCATCGAAATCATATGCGGCGAATGTGTGTTGGCGACACGAGCCACGCGCGAGGAAACGCAGACCCAAAACTACGTCCTGGTGATCCAGTCAAGGGCTGCGTACAAAGAAGGCCCAAAAACCGCCGAAATCGAGATGGTTAACCCTCTGAAAAACCTCTTGAATCCGTCTTAGCTTAGTGCGATCGGGATCTAATGCGAACCGCCCTCAGATTTCGGCGGCACAATACCCTGCTGCCTCGCCAGTGCGTAAGCCGACTGCGGTCCTAGCCAAAGCGACGGAAGCAAGACCAGCGAAACGGGAATTGCGGTAATCACAATAAACTGCTGGAGGACACTGATTTGACCAGCACCCATGTAAAGTAGGATAGCTGCCATAGTTGCCATAGTCACTCCCCAAAAAATCCTCAAGCCAACGTGCGGTGCATCATGCCCGGTGCAGACAACCGCAATGGCGTAGCTCATCGAGTCGCCCGTGGTTGCGACAAAAATTGTGGTGAGCAAGAGGACAGCCACGACCATGGTCGTGCCACCGGGCAGCGACTGGGCGACAGTTAGGGTGGCTACATCAAATTGAAAATTGCTGAGCGCTTCCGTTAAATCGAAAGCATCGTTCATTTGAAAATAAATGCCACTCCCGCCCAAGAGCGTAAACCAAACCGTCGTCGCTATTGGTGCCATGACAGCAATCGCGAGGATCATCTGCCGGATCGTCCGGCCCCGCGAAATGCGGGCAACAAATATGGCCATGAGCGGGCCGTATCCGATAAACCAGGCAAAGAAAAAAACCGTCCACCACTTCATCCACCAATCCGGAGCGGTTTCGGATGTGACCGTGGCCATGGCGAAAAACGAGCTGATGTATTCGCCAATACCCTGCAGGTAAATATTTGTTAGGAATAACGTTGGTCCGAAAAAGAAAATAACCGCCCCGATGGCTAAGGCTAGAAAAACATTAAAGCGGCTGAGTAATTGGATCCCCCGATTTATTCCCGTCGCAGCTGACGTGACATAGACAACACCGAGGACAATGAGAATGATGAGCTGCGCCTCAAAGCCCGAGCTCCAGCCGAATAACTCGCCCAGCCCATAACTTACCTGCGTAGCGAGGAAACCGATTGGTCCCACCGTGCCCGCAACCACCGCGATCACACAGCATGCATCGACCGCGCCGCCGAGCCAGCTCCGCGCAAGCCGCTCGCCCAGCAAAGGATAAAGCAGTGTGCGCGGCTGCAAGGGCAGGCCACGCTCATAGTGCCAGTAGGCCAGAACAATCGCCGTCAGCGACCCGAGGACAGCCCACGCCAAGAAGCCCCAATGCATAAACGATTGTGCGAGGGCTCCCGCGATGGCCTCTGCACTTCCCGCCTCGGTGACAAACACCGGCGGGGTCACGAGAAAGTGGTAAACCGGCTCACCC
>CAZFLQ010000001.1:66499-68312 GCA_964519935.1 uncultured Puniceicoccaceae bacterium
CCCGCCGCAAAAAAGACCCCGCCACCGGCAAGCAGGGTGCAGAGTATCATCGACAACCACTTGAAATTACTGATCTGCGGGTGGTTGAGCCCGCCAATTTTCGCACCAGCCGCTGGCGTTACGGTCAGCCCGATGGCAATGAAAAAGGTCAGCAAAAGCAGCAACTGAAAATACGAACCAAGAACTGATGCGGTCCAAGTGAAGCCGGTGGCGATCACTCCGGCGACCCCATCAATGTCGATCAACGAAAGGATAACGAATAAAACGACAAACCCACTGCTGAGGCCGATGACCACAGGATCCCCAAATTTACTCAGCCTGCTGATTGGACGTTCCTGTTTTGGCATGTTCATAGGTGGTACACTAGGTAAGGCGAGACGCAGAAAATTCAATTTTCGATACGTTTGATTGGAGGGGAATTCGCGCCGGATTCCAGAATTTTCAAGGTGAAAGTCGATTGATTCGGTCTTTTCCAGGTGGTTTTTGACATTGGCTAATTTTTCAACGTGACGTTATTGCGGTGATTGCTGTCGCGGGTCTTTTTGACACTGGTTTGTCGCATCCGCTTTGAGAATCTCAGAAATCTCGTCCCGCACCGTCTTTACAGTGGCTTTCACTATTCCCATCCGACGCTTCTCGAGCGGGAGCGGGCACTGGAGGAGACCGCCGGGAGAGTGTGAGAGGGTACTTTTCGGGCCCGCGGTTTCGTGAAAGGCGGCAGGGGTTCCCCGTAGACAATAGCTAATCCGGGCGGTTTTCGAGAAGCACCCTGACCATGAACTCACTTCACGTGGCATTCGCTAGACGCAAGAAATCGTCCCGGATCGCCAACCGCAACCCCTCCAACTTCAAACACGTGGCGCCCGACACCGAAATTCTGACTCCCTGAGCCCCGCAATCTTTTGGTGTCCAAATTGGGTGGGTTGCTTAAGCACCCACCGGAGCCCACTTTCGCCCGTAGAGGAATGGCGGGAGCCATTTCTACGGATCCCATAACCGCTGACGCTTATGGGGAAACGCTGAACGCAAGCTCGCAGGCTCTCCGACCCTTCCGAGGAACAGCAGATCATGGAACTTATATCCTGTGCGTTCGATCCTTTTGCCTCTCCCCAACCAGGAACCCGGAACATGGCAGCATTTCCCCTGAGTAGTAAGGTTAGCTTGCCGTCTTACTGAGGACATGGGTGTCCTCAATCGATCTCATCGGTTTTGATGAAAAGAGTGTCGTTGCAAGAATTCGTGGGCTGCCCCCTCCGGCTGTTTCCTCTGACCCCTCCGGCTGTTTCCTGTGAAGAAAATAGAAAAGCACATTGTAAACGTGGCCCGGATGTGTCACTTTTGACGGTATGGAAATTAAAGAGGCAGTCGTCAAGGCAAGGATCGAGCCGAGTTTGAAGCGTGAAACCGACGCGATCTTAAACGGTTTAGGTATCACCACAACCGAAGCCATTCGCATGTTCCTGACGCAGGTGCGTTTGCACAAAGGCCTTCCTTTCGATGTGCGCATCCCCAATGCGGAGACTCAAGCGGCCATTGAAGAACTGGAATCAGGAAGAGGACAACGTTTTGACAGTGTGGAATCTCTTTTTGCCGATCTCGACGCATAGTCGCCATGCTCAACCCAGTTCGCTCCTCGCAGTTTAAGAAAGATCTCAAGAAGGCGCGTCGCCAAGGCAGAGTGTCGCTGCAAGAATTCGTGGATTTGTATAGCTGTTCAATTCCCCGAAATCAATGGATTAGAGGTCGATCACGTTCACTCCCTCCAAACCAAAGAGCGGAGCTGCAAGAAGAAAGTGTCGGTCATTCGAATAAA
>CAZFLQ010000002.1:0-48265 GCA_964519935.1 uncultured Puniceicoccaceae bacterium
ACGCCAACTATACCAGCGGTGAATATTGCGCTCCATGAATGGTCTTCAAAAATTTCCGAGTACCATCCCAAGCTTTGGCTTTGGGCAAAGGCGGTCAACCTCCGGTGGTGTTAGCCAGGACGGAGGTTTCAGCTCTGTCACCGGCATCTCAAGCCGATTTCTTCATCCCGTCGTCGCCGGATTCGTCTTCGATCTTATGACCGGGATCTTCCTCGGGCCTACCGGTCAGGAGAGCGATGAACTGGCGCATGGCTGGAGTGAGGACCCGGCCCTTGCGGTGAACGAGGGCAATCGGGCGGTTGAACTGTTTTCCTTTGAAAGGGATTCCCTGAAGAAGCCCCTGAGTTTCCTCCTGACGGATGGTCGAAGAGGGAAGAATAGCCATGCCAGCATTGATTTCGACGGCCCGCTTGACGGTTTCAATATTGTCGAACTCCATCACCGGCTCGACATTGACCTTGGCGAGGCGAAAGATCTCGTCGATCGCCTTGCGGGTGGGGATATCGCGGTCGAATCCGACAAAGCGCTGACCCTCGAGTTCTTCGAGACTAATATTGCGCCGCTTGGCCATGGGATGATCCGGGCTAACGACGGCGATCATCCGGTCGTTGGTGAAGGGGATGATCTCGAGCTGACGGTTTTTGGCGGGGAAGGCGACCACCCCGAGATCGACGGCGTTTTGGAGAATGTCCTCGTAAACGAGATTGGACCGCCGGTATTCAACATGGACGTTGACGGAGGGATATTTTTGCATGAACACCTTCAGGAAGGGCGGGAGCTCGTGCAGCCCGACGCTATAAATCGTGGCGAGCTTGATGTTTCCGCTGATAACCTTCTTCATTTCCTGCAATTCGCAGTCAAGACGTTCGTAGAGGTGAAGGATTTCCTTGGCAGATTCGTAGAGTTTCTGGCCTTCGCGGGTGAGGCGAAACTGCTTTTGGCTGCGGTCGACGATCAAGACCTTGAAGTGTTTCTCCATCGCGCGCAGTTGCTGGCTGACGGCCGACTGGGTGATCCCGTTCAGCTTGGCGGATCTCGAAAAGCTCTCGCTTTCAACGAGATCGGAAAAAATCTTGAAGTTTTCGATGTGCATGGATTCTTTTGAGGATAACTAATTTAACAGCCAGAAATTTTAAGGCTGGCTAATGATAAGGCGGTCTTATGCAAAATCACAACCCATTTTTAGAAAAACTTTTCAGGCTGCAGAGGCGGCTGAACCATGCAGCGGAAGCGGCGGGACGCGACCCGGCGAAAGTGCGGATTCTCCCGGTGACGAAAAACCATCCGGCGGAGGTAATCCGCTGGGTGGCGGAGGCGGGAATCGGGGCGGTTGGGGAGAATCGGGTCCAGGAGGCGGCGGGCAAACAGGATGTCCTCGGTCCGGTGGCGGTGAATCGCGGGGTCGGCGCGGACGGGAAAGGGGAGACGTTGCGGTGGGAGTTGATCGGTCACCTTCAGTCGAACAAGGCGGCCCTCGCGGTGGAGCGGTTTGATGTGATCCAGTCGGTGGATTCGTTAAAACTGCTCGAGCGGCTGGAGCGGATTGCAATGGAACGGGGCGTTATAAGAGAAATTTTGATACAGTTTAATGCGGGGCGGGATCCGGGGAAGTTCGGGTTTGATCCGGACGTGGAAACAGTGGCGGCGGTGGCGACGGGATTGCGGGGATTGGAGGCCTTGCGTCCGATTGGATTGATGACGATAGCACCGCTCGAAGGAGGTCTGGAGTCGGCGCGGGAGAGCTTTCGGACGCTCAGGATTCTGCGGGATCGCCTGCGGGATGCGGGGATCGGGGGGCTCGATGAATTGTCGATGGGGATGAGCGGTGACCTCGAGGTGGCGATTGAGGAAGGTTCAACCCAGATTCGGGTCGGGACGTTTTTGTTTGGGGAGCGGGCCTGAGGGCAGAAAAAAGGATCGACCTTTTTTTGGGGTCCGGTCATCAGTTGGTTTTGTGGAAGGGGGCTGTAGCTCAGTTGGAAGAGCGCGTCGTTCGCAATGACGAGGTCGTCGGTTCGATCCCGATCAGCTCCACCATGGGGAGGGCTGCGGAAAGTGGGAAAGTGGAAAGTGGCCTGTCCTTTGCTCTGCGGGTTTCCCCCTTTGCTCTTTCTCCTGCACCAAAGGCTTCAGATATCCTGGTCTGGAAGCGTTTCGTGGCGGCGGTGGCCAATCTACAATCGTGGGGATCGTCGGGGTTTTTTGGATTTTGTTATTAAAAGTAAGTGGAGGAAACGGCGATTAGTCCGGCGGTCGAGGGACGGCGACTGCTTCCGCAGGCCGGGGGGCATTCGGGTTTGTCCGAGGTGAAGGGCGGATTTAGGGTGTTGTGTTTTGGCAAGGGAATTGCGCAAGTTGGGGAATGGAACGTGATGAGCTTTTGACACCTTTCCTTTCGGATCTTCTGGCGGCACGGTCGCCTTCGGGCTATGAAGGGGAGGCGCGGGCGGTGTTGGAGACCCATGTCCGGCCGGTGGCGACGGAGTGGGAGGGCGATGCCCTCGGAAACCGTTTTGCGCGGATCGGGGGAGGCGATGCGCCCCGCATTCTGGTCAGCGGACATATGGACGAGTTGGGTTTCATCATCCAGTATATCAGTCCGCAGGGTTGTTTGCATTTTGCTACTCTCGGTGGGCATGACGTGCCCCTGATCCCGGGGAGGCGGGTGAGCATCCTGGGTGCGAACGGGGTGGTCCCCGGGGTGATCGGGAAACGGGCAATCCATCTGCAATCAGCGAACGAGCGCAAGCGTTTGCCGGAAATTCATGAGATGTGGATCGATATTGGGGTGGACTCGGACAAGGACGCGCGGGCACTGGTGGCAGTGGGGGATCCGGCTGTCTATGACACGGGTTTTTCCTGGCTGGTGGGGACGCGGGCGACGGCGCGGGGATTTGACAATAAACTGGGGACCTACGTCGCGAACGAGGTTCTTCGCCGGTTGGTGGCGAAGGGGGTGAAGCCAAGGGGTCGACTAACCGCCCTGAGCACGACGATGGAGGAGGTTGGGGCGCGCGGGGCGATTCCTTCGGTGGAGCGGGAGCGTCCGGACCTCGCGATTGTGGTCGAGGTTGGACACGCGACGGACATTCCGGATGCCGACCATCGCAAGACAGGGAAGTTCGGGTTGGGCGGGGGACCGATTATTTGTCGGGGGCCCAATTTTCATGAAGATCTGTTCGGAGAATTGGTGGCAGCGGCGGAGGAGGATGATATTCCCTATCAGATTAAGGCGGAATCACGCCCGGCGGGGAATGATGCCCGTTCGATGCAGATCGGTGCAGAGGGGGTTGCGACGGCGGTGGTGGCAATTCCCTTACGGTATATGCACACTGCCTGCGAGGTGGTTGATTTGGAGGATGTCGAGCGGTCGATTCGCTTGATCCAGCGTGTTATCGAGCGGGTGTGGGGTGACCGAAATCAGGAAAGCTGAAAGTGGAAATGGGTCAGGGTTTGGAGCCGAGGTGTTCGTCGCCGCGTTGGCGGGCGAGGTCGATTTGCCGTTGGCGTTCGCGGGCGGAGGCGCGTTGGGCGGGGGTGAGTTGATCGTGGCACGAGGGGCAGGAGACTCCTCGTTCGTAGCGGGGGTCTTCGCGTTCGGTTGGGGTGAGGGGGGCGCGGCAGCCGCCGCAGAGGATCAGGGATCCGGTTTCGAGCCCGTGGACAACACTGACCCTTTGGTCGAAGACAAAGCATTCGCCTTCCCAGAGAGATTCGGACGGGTCGACGGTTTCGAGGTATTTGAGGATCCCGCCGCGGAGGTGGTAGACCTCGCGGAAGCCTCTTTCTTTCATGAGAGCGGTCGCCTTTTCGCAGCGGATCCCGCCGGTGCAATACATGGCGACCTTGGGGGTCTTCGCGGGGTCGAGGTGGGTATCGATGTAGTCGGGGAATTCGCGGAAGGAATCGGTTTGCGGATCGATTGCCCGGTGAAACTTCCCGACGCGAACCTCGTAGGCGTTCCGGGTATCGATGACGGTGACCTCTGGATCGGCGATAAGGGCATTCCAATCCTCAGGTGCGACATAGGTGCCGACTTTGTGGACGGGGGATATCGCGGGGTCGCCGATTGTAACGATTTCCTTTTTGAGCCGAACCTTCATTCGATAGAACGGCCGTTCGGTGGCATGGGACCACTTGACCTCGACCGGGCGGGCAGAGGGGAGGGCAGCGAGTTTTCCGGTCAAGGCGGAGAGGTCGGTGGGATCGCCGGCAACGGTTCCGTTAAAGCCCTCGGAGGCGAGGAGGAGGGTGCCGGTAATGCCGTGGTGGATGCAGAATTGTTGGAGATCGTCGCGGTGGTTGCGGAAGGTGGGAAAGTCGAAGAACTGATAAAAGGCAGCGACCGTAAAGGGTGCTTTGGGATCGGGGGGAGGGAACGGTTCCGGGGACATGGGAAAAAGGGAAAGCGGCCCGTCCTTCGCTCTGCGAGCTTCGGAGGGTCTTCGCCCCGCCTGGCGGGACTACGAAAAGCTGAAATGGGCTTGGCGTCCGCCCCGCAGTCCTTCGTAGCTCGCAGGAGCGAAGTAGGATCTGACTTGTATCAATCGGAGGATTCGTGGGGGCGGAAGTTGCGGAGGATGTGGTCGTGGGCGGATTCGAGGTCGTCAACGACGCGGAAGAGGCCGAGGTCTTCGGGGGAGATGGTGCCCCATTCGACAAGGGTCGAGAAGTTGATCACGTTGTTCCAGAAGTCGGCGCCGTAGAGGACGATCGGAATGCGTTTAACGACCTTTTCGGTTTGAACCAGTGTGAGCATCTCGAAGAGTTCATCCATCGTTCCAAAACCGCCGGGGAAGACGATGAGGGCTTTGGCGTGATAGAGAAACCAATACTTGCGCATAAAGAAGTAGTGGAATTCGAAGGCGGTCTCCTCGTCGCACCAGGGATTGAGGTGTTGTTCGAAAGGAAGACTGATACCGAGGGCGACGGACTTGCCGCCGGCCTCGCGGGCCCCGCGGTTGGCGGCCTCCATGATGCCGGGTCCGCCGCCGGAGGAGATGTGGAAAAGTTGATGGCCTTCGCGGGGGCTCATCGCGATCGACGATTCGGTCAGTTTGCGGGAAAGGGCGCGGGCGGCCTCGTAGTACTTCACCCCGAGGGCAATTTGTTTCCGGCGGGTTTCGCACTGTTGGCGGGCATCGGGGTCGAGGTGGGAAAGGTCGTCGAGGGACGCGAGATTTTCGCCCTGACGTTCGGGAGAAAGATTGCGGGCGGAGCCGAAAAAGACGACGGTGTCGGTCACGTCGTTGGCGGCGAGGCGGACCTCCGGTTCGGTCAATTCACAGAGGACGCGAATGGGTCGGGCATCGTGACCGCTCAGGAAGTCGGAATTTTTGTAGGACTTGACGGGTTTGACGAAGGGTAGGTCGGTGGGATCAGACATGAGGAGTTTGGATCAAGGATGGGGTTGCCTGAGTCAAACCGATTCCGTTGAGTGACGAAACCTTCGCAGAATGTACACCGGTCTGGTCCAGAAAGAATATTCCCGCCTGATGGGGGAGATGCGCAGTCGGCGACTCGACTGGGTCAATCCCCTGTGCATTGGTTTGCTGGGTTTGCTGAGCGTCTTTTTTATCCGTTCAGCGCAGGCCTACAGCGGTGGCGGGCAGTGGCAAATGCAGATCGTTTGGTTGATTCTGGGGACGGGGGTTTACGGGGTGATGGCTTTGACGAACTACAAGTTGGTTCTCGAAAAGGCTCATCTAATCTACATTCTTTCGATTGTGCCACTGATTCCGCTGGCCCTGCAGGCGGTGATGATGGATTTCGGGGTGGGACTGGATCTGCCGTTTGTGCGAACGCGTTATGGGGCGACGCGCTGGCTGGATTTCGGGGTGGTTCAGATTCAGCCCTCGGAAATCGCCAAGATTGGGAGTCTGATCCTCGGGGCGAGTGTTTTATCGCGGTCACTGGTTGGAGATTTTTTTGAATCGATCGGGACACTAATGAAGATCGCGCTGGTCTTTGGCATTCCGATCCTTTTGATTTTTCTTCAGCCGGACCTTGGTTCGACCCTTGTGTTTCCGCCGATGATTTTCGCGCTACTCTACATTTCCCGTCTTTCGATGCGTTTTTTCGTAACAGCTTTCGCCCTTTTCGCGATCGCCGTCACGGTTGTGACGGCGGATTGCTGGCGCTATTACGAATACGCGTATGCGGAGGATGCCCCCGGCAAAGTCGAGGGGGCGCCAGCCTACGAGGATCGGTCGCTGTTACCCTTACGGGATTATCAGCGCAACCGGATCCTCGGATTTGTGATCCCGGAGGTGATTGACCCGCGGGGGATCAACGAGACCTACAACCAGATGCAATCGAGGATCACGGTGGGATCGGGGGGGCTGTGGGGAAAGGGTCCGGGCAACGGGACGCAGGCGCGGACGGGATATCTCCCCTCCTCGGTTGCGCACAACGACTTCATTTTCTCCGTAATCGCAGAGGAGACCGGCTTTGTCGGCGGGGTTTCCCTCATCGCCATTTTCACCCTCCTGATTGGGAACACCCTGCGAATCGCAGGGATGGCCCGGGACCGCTTTGGAATGCTCCTGGCGGTGGGGGTATCCACTTTGTTGATGGTTCATATCTTCATCAACGTGGGAATGACGATGGGGTTGACGCCAATCACGGGCCTGCCTCTGCCGTTTGTCAGTTACGGGGGTACGTTCATTCTCAGCTGTTCCATTTTGATGGGGCTGGTGCAAAGCGTTTACCGCTTTCGCCGGGACTTTTCATGATGCATGGAGAAGGCAGCAGGTTCCCGCAGGCGGAGGCGGGATCAAAGGGAATGGACGGACCTCGCTAATCCACGAGTTCCAATTCACATGAAATCCACAGAATCCGAAACGCCCGAAGAACGGGTTGAAGACCTTGAAACCTATCGCGAATCGATGGAAGCACCGCCGGTCGAAGAGACTGGAGAGGGCGTATCGCCCGAGACGCTCAACGTTGAGGCAAAGATGCGCGAACGCGCCGAACCGGTGGTTCAGCGGGTTGTCCGGGCAGTGAAGCGCGAGCCGCGCGACTTTATTGAACTGGTGATCAATTCCGAACCGCTTGACAAGCGGGTTGCTTTGCTCCGGAACGGTGTGCTGGAGAAGTTCGAGGTCGAACGGGTTGGTGAGGTCCGGATGGTGGGGACGATTTTCAAGGGGCGGATCCAGAACCTCGAGCCCGGCTTGAAGGCGGCTTTTGTTGATATCGGACAGCCGAAGAACGCGTTTCTCCACTACTGGGACATCCTGCCGGCAGCGGCTGACAATTCGATCGAATTTTTCGACCGGGAAGATGGGCAGACAACCGAGCCGAAGGAAAAGATCACGATCAAGGACATCCCGGAAAAGTATCCGATCGGATCGGAGATTGTGGTCCAGATTACGAAGGCGACGATTGGGAGCAAGGGGCCGCGGGTGACGACAAATATTGCGATCCCGGGCCGTTTTCTGGTTCTGATGCCGTATGCTGGTCAGTGCGGGGTGTCGCGAAAGATTCTTGATCGCAAGGAGAGGTCGCGTCTGAAACAGATCCTGCGTGATTTGACGATACCGCCGGGGATGGGCGTGATCATGCGGACAGCGGGCGAGGGGAAGAAGGCCCGGTACTTTGTGCGCGACCTGCACATTCTCCTGAAGATGTGGGAGGATATTCAGAGCCGGATCGATGAATCGAAGAAACCGAAAATGGTTTACCAGGAGCCGGATATCATTGAGCGGACGGTGCGGGATTTTCTAACCGAGGATATCGACCGGGTGATGATCGACAGTCAGGAGGACTACGACAAGATGGTCGAAAAGATCGCCCGGATTTCGAAACGTTCGGCAACAAAGATCACCCATTTTGGCGAAAACATTCCGATCTTCGAACGGTTCAATATTGAACGTCAGATCGAGCAAACCTTCATGCGGCGGGTACCTTTGCCGTCGGGTGGAGAGATCGTGATCGAGGAGACGGAAGCGTTGGTGGCAATTGATGTGAACACGGGTGGACACAAGTCAGCAAACAAGGACGGGAAGGACTTTATCCTGCACGCCAATCTGGAGGCGGCGACGGAGATCGCCCGGCAGATCCGGCTGCGGAACATGGGTGGTTTGGTAATTGTTGATTTCATCGACATGAAGAACCGCCGGGATCGCAATGCGGTCTATGACCGGATGAAGAAGGAGATGGCAAAGGATCGGGCGAAGAACCATGTTTTGCCGATCTCGCAACTCGGAATCCTGCAAATGAGCCGTCAGCGGCACAAGGAGAGCATTTCGCGGGGTATTTACACGAGCTGCCCGTATTGTCAGGGGAAAAGCGTCGTGAAATCAGCCCGCACGATGAGCGTGGAAATCCAGCGAAAATTGACGAGCGTGATCCGCCGGGTGCGTCAAAAGGTTGGGCCGGAGACGAAGTTGAACTTGAGGGTGCTCTTGCATCCGGTGAATCTGGAACGTTTGCGTTCGGAGGATGAGGAGCTGTTGGTCGGGATCGAGCGATCCTACAATGTGCGTCTGGCGTTCCGGGCGGATCCGGCGTATCACATCGAGAATTTCAAGATTCTTGATGCGCAGACCGGGGTTGAGCTGCGGTAGGGCGGAGGTTGCGCGAGCAGGATGCTCCCGCCACGGCGGAGAGGATTTATGTTTACTGGGGGGGGATAAATGTTTTGCGTCGGTCTTTACACTCGTCTTACCTTCCGGCTGTTGCCATGAAGCTTGCGATTCTGATCCTGAATTTTCGGACGCCGCAGTTGACGATGGATTGTCTCGCCAGCCTGGAGATGGAGGTTGCCGGGTTGGGGAATGGAGAAGTGCGGGTATTGTTATTGGACAATGCTTCGGGGGACGATTCGGTACCGGTGTTGGAGGAGGGGATCCGCGAACGGGGCTGGAGCGCGTGGGTTGATCTGATTGCGGGAGATACCAACCTGGGATTTGCGGGTGGAAATTCGTTTTTGATGGAGCGGGTTTTGGAGATGGAGGAGCCCCCGCCGTTCATGTTGCTGTTAAACAGCGATACGGTTGTAGATTCCGGGTGTTTGGAGATTTGTCTGCGGGCGGTGCAGGCCGATCCCCGGATTGGGGCCTACAGTTGCATGTTGCGGAATGGGGATGGGAGCGTCCAGAACGTCGCGCGGAAGCTGCCGACGCCGGTACGGGCGACCTTTCATGCGCTCGGGTTGCCATGGACCCTGCCGCGTTTGTTCGGTTGGGCGGATCTCGATGATCGCGGTTGGGACCGGGAGGCGGGGGCGCGGGATGTGGAATGGATCGGGGGGGCGTTTTTGCTGACGCGGACCGATCTGGTGCGGAAGATTGGAGGTCTTGATAACGATTTCTTTTTCTACGGGGAGGATATGGAGTTTTGCCATCGGGTGCGCAAGGCGGGGCATCGGGTCTTGTTCGATCCGGCGGGGAGCATTACCCATCTCGGGGGAGCGTCATCGGATCCGGCGCGGTTGTTGGACGAGCGAAAGGCGCGGTATGGGTGGCAGGCGCGTTTGCTGGTGCAGCGGAAGTGTTACGGGCGTTGGGCGGAGGGTTGGACGGTTTGGGTGCATCGCTCTATTTTGCGATGGCGGCGGTGGAAGCAGCGGAAGGAGCCCGATTCGGATGCCTATCGGGCAACGGTTCAGGCGGAGGCGATCCTGCGGGATCCGTGGCAACGGAATCATTCGGATGGAAACTGAGGGATTGGGAGAGGGTTCGGAAAACAGGGAGATGCGGGTGGCGTTTGTTCTGCCGGGGCTGCACCGGGTGAATCGGGGGGCGGAGGCGGCGTTTGAGAATATCGCGCGGGAGGTTGCACGCACGGAGGGATTTGCGGTCACCGTGCTGGGGTCAGGGGCGGAGCGGGAAGGAGAACCCTATGCCTTTCGGGGGGTGAGCTCGCGGTCGCGGGAACGATTCGAGGGCTGGCCGAAGATGCCCTTGTTTCGGAACGAATACCGGTGGGAGGAGTTTTTCTGGGCTTGGCGGATGGGAAAGATCTATCGGAGGGCGGACTACGACCTGACAGTGACGTGCAGCTTTCCTTTTGTTCACTGGCGTTTGCGGTGGGGCCGAAAAGAGGGGGTGCCGAAGCACATTTATGTGACGGAAAACGGAGATTGGGCACCGCGGCGGGAAAAATCGGAATACAGGTTTTTCGCCTGCGACGGTCTGATTTGCACGAATCCGGAGTATCAGGACCGCCATGCGGGGACCTATCGCAGCGTGTTGATTCCGAACGGGATTGATGCCCGGCGGTTTCGGCCCGGGGCGGGGGTGAGGGAACGGTTTGCGGCCGATCCGGGGAAGCCGCTGGTTTTGATGGTGAGTGCCTTGATCGAGTCGAAGTTCGTTCCGGACGGGATTCGGGCGGTGGCGGCGCTGGGACCGGATGTGCATTTCGTGGTGGCCGGGGACGGGCCGGAACGGGAGCTGTGTGATTCGCTGGGGGCTGAACTGCTGGGAGAACGTTATCGGCGGGTCTATCTTTCGGGGGCGGAGATGCCGGACCTGTATCGGAGTGCGGATTGTCTCCTTCACCTGAGCCGGGACGAGGCCTTTGGAAACATTTATATTGAAGCGGCAGCGTCGGGTTTGCCGGTGGTGGCGCACGACAGCGGGAACACCCGGTGGATCCTCGGGGATGCCGGGGTATTTGCGGATGGCGGGGACCCGGCAGGAGTGATCGAGGCGTTGCGAGAGGCCTTGGCGGCACCATCGGGTGATGAGGCCAAAGGGGCCCGGCACGCGGCGATGGCGGGGCGGTTCGACTGGCCGATCGTGGGGGCGGCCTATGCGGCGTTTTTCCGCGAGGTCATGTATCCATAAAATGAATACAAAAAATTTTGAGGATGTCGGGGCGGTGGCGATCGGGCGGAATGAGGGGGAACGCTTGAGGGCCTGTTTGGGTTCGCTGGTCGGGCAGGTGCGGTCGGTGGTTTATGTTGATTCGGGGTCGACTGACGGGAGTGTCGAATTTGCGCGGGAGCTGGGGGTGTTGGTGGTGGAGTTGGATATGACGGTGCCGTTCACGATGGCACGGGCGAGGAACGCGGGTTGGCGGGCTTTGTTGGAGGGCAGTCCGGGGTTGGAATTCGTGCAGTTTGTCGATGGGGACTGCGAGGTGGTCGAGAGCTGGATCGGGGTGGCGCGGACGACTTTGGTCGAAATGAGAGAGTTTGCAGTGGTCTGTGGGCGTCGGCGGGAGCGGTTTCCGGAGGCATCGCGTTACAACCGGTTCTGCGATATTGAATGGAATTCGCCGGTTGGGGAGGCAAAGGCCTGTGGGGGTGATTTTCTGGTGCGGACGGCGGTTCTGAAGGAGAGCGGAGGGATGAATGAATCACTGATCGCCGGAGAGGAGCCGGAATGGTGCCTGCGACTGCGGGCGGCGGGGCACCGGATTTTGCGGATCGACGCAGAGATGACGCGGCACGATGCGGCGATGTTGAAGTTCGGCCAGTGGTGGAAGCGGAACCGGCGGGCGGGTTACGGTTCGGCTGATGTCCTCTGGCGTTCGGAGGGGACCTTCCCCTCTGCCCTGATCGAGGGAATGGCCTTTGCGCATGTCGATAAGAGTTCGCGTGAATGGGTCTACCGACTGTCCGGGGTTTTTCTGGTTGGGAGCGTGCTTTTTACGATTGTGGGGATGTCTTTGGGAACGGGTTTGGGGGCTGCGGTGCCTGCGGGAATTATACTTGGGGTTTTATGTTCGATTGCGCTTGGCCTGCTCCAGGCGGTACGGATTGCGAACTCGATTCGCGGGCGGGAGCCGGATTCGGGGTGGCGACTGCGATACGGGATCTTTACGATGCTTGGAAAGCCGGCTCAATTCCTCGGTCAACGGAAGCATCTTCGGGACCTTCGGGCGGGGAGGGTGGCTACTCTGATCGAATACAAATGAATCCGAGAATTGGATACATTTCGGCCTGTTATCCGAAGCTGTCGGAGACCTTTGTGTATCGGGAGGTCCTCGGGGTGCGGGGGCGGCTGGGGGAGGTGCCGGTGGTATCGGTAAACCCGTCGGATGTGGACCGGGGGGATCCGGGGCTGCCGGAGGGGGTGGGGGATGATGTGATCGAGTTGTACGGGCGGGGCTGGGAACGGTTGTTGTGGGATGGGTTGGTCGGGTTTGGACGGCGTCCGGTGGGCGGGTGCAGGGTGATGGCATTGGCGTTCCGCGATGTGGTCCGGGGAGGGGACCTGCGGGGGCTGAAGGGGCGGTTGAAAGTTTTGGGGCAGGCCTGGGCGGCTATTGCGGTGGGCCGTGAACTCGGGGCGCGGGGGGTCGTCCACCTGCATGCGCAGATGGCGCATGTGCCGACCACGGTGGCGATGTATGCGGCGCGGTATCTGGGAATCGGATTCAGCTTTACGGGGCATGCGGCGGATCTTTTCAGGGATCGCGGTTTGTTGGCGGAAAAGCTTTTGCGGTCGACGCACGTGCATTGTATCAGTGAGTGGCACCGTGGGTTTTACAACCGAATCGTCGGGCGTGCGGTGGAGGATTATCCGGTGGTTCGCTGTGGGGTCGAGGGGGACCGGTATAGTTTCGTGCGGAGGGAGGCAGTCGGGGATCCGCCAGTTCTGCTGGGGGTGGGGCGGTTGGTCTCGAAAAAGGGGTTTGATCTGGCAATCCGGACGGTTGGAGCATTGTCGCGGGGCGGGACCTTTGTACGTCTGCGCCTGATCGGGGACGGGCCGGAGCGGGGGGCCCTGGAGGCCCTCGGGGCGGCGGAGGGGGTGGCGGATCGGGTCGTGTTTGAAGGGGCGCGGGGAAATCCGGAAGTGGCCGCAGCCATGGGGGAGGCGGATGTTTTTGTTTTGCCCTGCCGGGTGGCAGCGGACGGGGACAAGGACGGGATCCCGGTCGTCCTGATGGAGGCGATGGCGCGGGGGTTACCGGTGATTTCGGGGGATCTCGAAACGATCCGCGAGCTGGTCGTTCCGGGGGAGACGGGGTGGATGGTGCCGGCGGGGGATGTCGACGCTCTGGTCGCGGCGATCCGGGAGGTTTGCGGGGATCGGGAGGAACGGGAGGTGCGGGTACAGGCGGCGCGGGATCGGGTGGAGCGGGAGTTTTTCCTCGACCCGAATATTGATCGTTTGTGTAATGCACTGGTCGCGCATGGCGTTCCCGTTGAGGGGGTTCGATCCGGATAATAATCCGTTTTTCAATGACAGTATGGCTATAAAATAAACCTCCTGATGAATCCTGAAAAGAGCTATGTTTTGATAACCCCTTGCCGGGATGAAGCGGAATATGCCCGGCGTTGTCTGGACAGTGTGGTCGGGCAGACTTTGCGCCCGGCGTTGTGGGTGATCGTGGACGACGGATCATCGGATGCGACCCCGGAGATTCTGGCGGAGTATGCGCGGGAGCACGACTGGATTCAGGTTGTCCGGCGGGAGGATCGGGGAAAGCGGGCAGTTGGTCCGGGGGTGATCGATGCCTTTTACGCGGGCTACGCGACGATTGACCCGAAGGATTTCCGCTATCTCTGCAAGTTCGACCTCGATCTTGATTTGGGCGAGCGGTATTTCGAAGTTCTGGTTGAGCGGATGGAGGCGGAGCCGAGGTTGGGAACGTGCAGCGGGAAGGCCTATTTTGAGGATGCGAAGACCGGACGGTTGATCAGCGAGCAGTGCGGAGACGAGATGTCGGTGGGGATGACAAAGTTTTACCGGAGGGAGTGTTTTGAGGACATTGGCGGCTTTGTTCGGGAGGTGATGTGGGACGGGATCGACTGCCACCGGTGTCGGATGGAGGGATGGATTGCCTGCAGCTGGGATGAACCGGAGCTGCGTTTTGTTCACCTGCGTCCGATGGGTTCGAGCCAGAAGAGTATCTGGACGGGGAGGAAGCGGCATGGGTTCGGGCAGTATTTCATGGGGACGGGGTGGGTCTATATGACGGCGAGTGCGGTCTTCCGGATGCGAGTGCCGCCGTACGTATTCGGGGGTTTGGCGAGTTGGTGGGGCTATGCGAAGAGTGCGTTACAGCGTTTGCCACGATATGAGGACGCGGAGTTCCGGAAATTTTTGCGGCGATACCAGTGGCAATGCCTGGTTCGGGGAAAGGCGGCGGCGACGGAGGCGATTCACGGGACGTTCCGGAAGGGTTCGGCGAAGGCAGGATGATCGCGGGAAAGAAAGGAGCTTTGGGGCGGGGCAGATGGCGGAGGTTCCTTGGTTGGACCGGGTTGGCGTTAAGTCTCGGGTTATATGGGTGCCAGACGGGGGGCGTTTACGAGGAGGGAACACCAGGGGAGGGCTTTGTCCGGGCGGACGATCTGATCGGGGAGTCGGTTTTCGTTTCGAAGGAGGAGGCATCGCCGGAGCGTTACGCGGATACGGAGACAGTGGATACCTTTTCAAAGGAGGTCGACGCGACCTATCGGTTCGGGCCGGGAGACGAGTTTGCCTTTTTGGTGGCGCACCGCCCGGATATCTCGCGGGAGACCAATGTGATCGCGCCGGATGGCCTGGTGGCATTGCCGCGGGCGGGAGTGGTCCGGCTGGCAGGGCTGACCCTGCCGGAGGCGACGGAGATGCTGGAGGAGAAACTGTCGCCTTTCTATGTCGATCCGGAGGTTACCCTTTCGCTGACAAGGATTCACAACAACCGGGTGTTTGTGCTCGGGCGGGTGGCGAATCCGGGAGCGGTGAATTTCACGGGGGCGGGGACGCTGTTGGAAGCACTGTCATTGGCGGGGGGCTTACCGGCGGATACGCAGAAGTCGTTCCTGAGCCGTTGTATGATCGTCCGGGGGAGCGAGACGGTGATCTGGATTGACCTCCGGGACCTGCTCGAAAACGGCAACATGACCTTGAACGCACGGTTGCGGAACGGGGACTTTATTTTCATCCCGCAGAGCGAGGACCAGATTGCCTACATCCTCGGACAGGTGCGGTCGCCAGGGGTGATGGTGTTGCGGTCGCAAATGACGCTCCTCGATGCGGTGATGAGCGCGGGCGGGCCAACTCTCGGGGCGAATACCTCAAAGGTTTTTCTCGTTCGGATGATCGACGGGCGGGGATACATTGCGGAGATCGATTTCCGGGAGATGTTTCAAAAGGGGGATTTGCGGGAGAACTACGTCCTGCGGGCGGGCGATATCGTTTACGTTGGGGAGACCCGTTTGCAGTCCCTGAACAATGTAATAACGCAGCTATTACCCTCGATGGGAGTGATCGATTTTTCGTTTAATTCACTGGAAAGCCTCGGGGTGATGCAGGAAATCCGCGAAGGACTTTGGGGGCAACAGGGCACGGTCGGACGGGGGAGCAGCAACGTCGAATGAGGACAGGGGATCCAGTCGAATTGTCGCAGACCGCCCGCCGGGCGGAGCGACCACGGGTCGAGGGTGGGGCGCGCCGGAAACCGTTTGATCCGATCGCCTTTGTTTTGCGGCGGGGGTTGTTGATCGGAGTGTTCGGAGTGATGGCGGGAGGGGGTCTCGGGCTGGTGGCGATGCAATTTGGGAAGGAAACCTATGAAACCGGGGCGACTCTGATCGTGGACGGGGGAACCGAGCCGACGATCTACGGGCGGGAGCGGGATGTCGTGCCGGGGAATTTGAGCCAGTTCATGCGAACCCTGACAACCCGGATTCGCAGTCTGGACATTTTGATGCAAGCGGTCGAGCGGATGCCGATGGAGGACTGGCCGGAGTTTATGGATCGGGATGCCCACCCGGTGAAGAATGCGATCCAGCTTTTCAAACACCTGAAGGTGTCGGAAGAGGGGGGGACCTACCTGATCAACCTGCGGATCGCGGCGGAAACCCGGAAATCACTGGCGCTGGCCTTGAATACGGTAATGGATACCTATCTCGACCAGTTGCGGGAGGAGCAGGAGACCCGTTTCGAACGCCGTCTGGGTTATTTGCGGGCGGAGGAGGCGCGGGTTTCGGAGCGGATTGAGCTCGAGCAGGCGCGGGTGATCGCGATGGCCGGGGAGATCGGGAACAAGGCCTTTCTGCACAAGGGATATGACATGCATTATTCCGAACTGGAGGCGATCCAGAAGCTGTATTGGCAGGCGAGGGATGCCTGGTTGGCGTCAAAGGCGAATTTTGAGGAGGCGAAGCTTAACTATGAAAGGCTGCGTGCTCTGGGGATGGAGGCCTATGCGGCGGATCGCGTGATGGACAACTTCGGGATTAATACGATTGAGCGCTGGACCTATGAGCGGTTGCAGGACATGCGGGCGTCGATTGATGGGATGACGCCGGAGAACGAGGAACGGCGCTATGTGGACGAGCGGATGGCATCGATGCAGGAGTATCTGAAGGCCTACAAGGATCGGGTGAGCGGCGAGACGATCCGGATTCTGGAGGACACGCGGGAGTACGAGTTGCGGACGGCGTTGCTGGAGGCGGAGAACGATTTCAAGGCGAAGTCGGAGCATTTGGCGACCCTCGAGGCGGATATGGCGCGGGCGCAGGAGGATGCGGCGAGGGTTTCGGCGGCGATCTTCGATGCCTTTGGTCCCTTGCAACTGATCGAACAGAACCGGGAGCGGTTGAAGGCCTTGAATGACCGGATTGACGACACCGAAATGGAAGCAAAGGCCCCGATTCCGGTCTCGGTAAACGAATACGCGGGGGATCCAACCAGTCCGGCGAGCAATTCGGGGAAAAAGTTGGCGATGCTGGGGTTTGTAGCGGGTTTCGGGGGAGTTTTCGGGGTGTTTCTGGCCTTTGATTTTCTGGATAACCGGATTCGGCGCCGGATCGAGGTGGAGAAGGCAATCGGGGCACCGATCCCGGCGGCGATCCCGGAGATCCGCGACGGGGTTGACCCGGCGCGGGTTCTGTTGGATGCGCCCCGGTCGGTCGCGGCGGTCGCGATGCGGGGTTTGGCCGAACGTCTCCTCCGCGAGAACGAGCGATATGGGGGGAAGGTTTTCGCGGTCGGTTCGCTGAGTGCAGAGGCGGGTTCGACAACGTTGTGTGTCAATATCGGACAGGCCCTGCGGCAATCGATGGAGCGGGTGTTGGTTTTGGAGGTCCACTACCGGCGGCCGGGGCTGGCGGGAATGCGCGGGTCGGGCGCGGGCGGCGAGGTTTCCTGGTATCCGGACGGGAACGGGATGTTTCCGCAACCAGCTTTCGATCCGGAGCGGGCAATTTTTTGGGTCGGGGCGGAAGAGGGTGATCCGGTGCGGTTGTCGATGCGGGTGCTGGATGCAGAGATTCTCGCCCTGAGGGAATCCTATGATGCGGTGATTCTGGATCTTGGGACCATCGGAGAGGATCCGGTGGCGGGGCACCTCGGGGCGCGGGCGGATGCGGTGGTCCTGGTGGCAAGGGAGGATTCAAGTCTTTTCCATCATTTGCGGGTGGCGATTGATGAAATGGTGGCGGGTGAGGTACCGGCGATGACGGCGGTGTTGAACCGGAGTACGGCGTGGCCAGCGGATCTGCCGATCCGGTTTCTCCAGAATCGCCTGTCGGTCCTGTCGAATATGCACGGAAAGGTGCGATTGGGCGGGGGAGGGAAAGGGAGAAGGAAGTTGAAGGAATGAAGACGGCAATGGTTACCTTTGTAGTCGGGGCGCGGTATCAGGCGGATTTCGACAAATACTGCCGAAAACGGGCGGAAGCCTATTGTCGGAGGCACGGGTATGATCTGATTGTGGTGGATCAGCCGATCCGTGAGCTGGAGGGAAAGAAATATACCTGGCAGAAGTTGCTTCTGCCGGAGTCCGTGTATTGGTCGGAGTATGACGTCCTTTGCTACTTTGATGCCGACATTCTGATCGCAAAGGATGCGCCGCAATTGCCGGAGATCGCGCGGGGAAAGATTGGGGGGGTGCCGGATCAGCTGCCCTATCAGATGAACGGCGGGGTGATGGTGTTCCAGACCTGTCCGGAGGTGGCGGATGCTTTTGGGGAGGCCTTGCAGAACGACGACCCCTTCTGGGAGCAGAAGGCCCTCACGCGGGTGATGCTGCATCGGTGGATGGACGATCCGATGGATGGACGTTTCAACCGGCAGTTTTATTTTCGGAGCTGGTCGCTGTGGGGATCGCTCCTGCGGCGGCAGTGGTTTTATCACGCCTGCCACGGCAAGCGGAAGATGCCCTTTCTTTCCCTTTGGCTGAAGCTGACGTTTCGTTGAACCGAGTGTCCTGTCTTACAAATCCGCTTGTAAATGTTTAGTTCAATAATATCCGGTTCATCCAGTGGTTTTGTGAGACAGGGCCCTCGAATCCGCAGTTAAAGAATGCGCCTACGATACAAAATTCCCCTCTATTTCGGGCTCGGGTTCCTCGGGTTTTCGGTCCTCGCATCGCTGATTTTTCTGGAGGCGGGGCGTGCGGAGGACGTGGCTGGGCGAGGGGAGATCGAGTTCCTGTATTTGGCCTTGATCGTGGTTTTAGCGGGGATCAGCCATTTTATTCTATTGGTGGTAGTTCAAGCCAAGCTGATCCGACCGCTGCGGATGCTTAAGAATCATTTGCTCGACATGGTGGATGGCCCTGAGATCGAAAGGGCGGACGCGGTTTCCGATCTGGAGGAGCTGACGGCAAAAGTTGCCGGGAGGGTGCGGCACATTGAGGAAGAGGCTGAACGGTTGCGCGAGGCGATGGATGGGCTTTGCGGGGTGGTCGTGGATCTGGGGGTGGACTACGAATCGAATATCCGCAAGTTGTTGGGATTCGCGGGCAGTTTTCTGGATGCGGACATTGGCCTCTACAATCAGATAAGCGGGGATCGGATCCTGAATGTGGCGGCCTATCGTGAGCCGGCGGAAGGGGTCCCGGATGATCAGGCGGAGGGACATATCTGCACGGATCTGGTTCGGGAGCAGGGACCGACCCGGCTAAGGGTTTTTCACAATCTGCAGGCTGGCCCCTATGCCCTGTCGGACCCTGGGGTAAGAGATCTGAAATTACAGACCTATTTTGGATACCCGGTGAGGATCGGTGGTTTTCGAGCGGGAACGCTGTGTGTTCTCTTTCGGAATCACCGGGAGATCGACCGGACCGGATCGACGGTTCTGGAGATCGTTGCCTCTCTAATCGGCGCGGAAGAAGACCGGAGGGAAGCGTTGGCGGGGACGGAGCGGCTGGCGGCTTTCGTGCGGGATAATCCGAGTCCGGTAATCCGGATGGGAAAGTTCGGCAAGATCGAGTATTCGAACCGGGCAGCGGGGCCACTGCTCGAAAGCTGGGGTACCACGCGGGAGGGGATGGTGCCTTTTGCGGTCAGCCGGATCGCCGAGCAGGTGCGGGAATCGGGATCGGAGACGGCAGAACTTCTGGTGGTGGGAGACCGGCACTACGAGCTGGTCTTTGCTCCGAACGAGGATGGCACGCTGGTCGACGTTTTTGGCCGGGATGTGACGGAGGCCCAGGAAGCGATGCGGGAAATCGCTTCGCGGGAGTCGGTATCACGAATGTTGTATGCGACGGTTTCCAGTCAGCAAACGGGAATCGACGAGAAGGTGGTTCGTTTACTGGAGATCACGGCGGATCACCTTCAAATGGGGTGTGGGATCCTTTCGGAGGTTGTGGGGGATACCTACACGGTGGTGCATGTTTCCGGCGATGCCTGGGCGGTTGGTGTGGGAGAGCGTTTCGACGTCGCCGATACGATTTGCGCGCGAACCCTTGATGCTGGAAAGCCCCTTGGGATTATCAACTTGCAGGACGGAATTTGGCGGACCCATCCAATCCACGAGAAGGGTGAGGTCGGAGCTTATCTCGGGATCCCGGTGTTTGTTGATGGGAAGGTTTTCGGGACCCTCGTGTTTTTGGATGAGACGCCCCGTGAACGGCGGTATCAGTCCCACGAAGTGAATTTTGTGAGCCTGGTAGCGGAATGGATCGGATCGCAGCTGACGCAGAGCCGCCGTCAGGAAGAGATTCGGAAATTGAGCGAGGTGGCGAGGCGGACGGACAACGGGGTGGTCATCACGGATTCGGAAGGATTTATAATCTGGGTCAACCAATCGTTCGAACGGATGACGGAATACAGCCTTGATGAGCTGGTCGGGAAGAAGCCGGGATACTTCCTGCAGGGGGAGGATACGGACGAGGAAACGGTCGAAGAGATGCGAGAGTCGGTCCGGGAACACAAGGGGTTCAACTGCGAGGTGATCAATTATTCGAAGAGCGGGCGAAAATACTGGGTGGCAATCGAGGTTCGACCGCTTTACGGGGACGACGGTGGATTGATTAATTTTATCGCGATCGAGTCGGACATTACGGAGCGAAAGCGGGCGGAAGAGCGAATCGAGGCAGCGCGGCAGCGGGAGGCGGAGGTGGCCTCGCGGATTCAGGAGACGCTTCTTTTGAACCGGGCGGAGATCCGGGTGGACCGGCTCGACATCCGGGGTCGAAGTATGCCCTCGAAGACGGTCGATGGGGACTTTTTTGATTTTATCGTCCACGGGACGGATTGTTGCGATGTGATGTTGGGGGATTGCATGGGGAAAGGTATCCCGGCGGCGCTGATGGGTTCGGGGTTGCGCACGACCTACCTCCGGACGCTGGCGGGAATGTTGGCAGGGGCGGTTGAGGCGCGGTTTCCGGAACCGCGTTCAGTCATAAATGCAATCCATGCGGCGACGGTGCCGAAGCTGATCGACCTCGACAGTTTCATCACCTTGATTTACGGGCGTTTTGACAGTCGGCGGATGCGTTTTGATTACGTTGACCTGGGGCACACGCGCTCGATGTGTTACCGGGCGGAATCGCGGTCCGTGGAAACGTTCCGGGGATCGAACCTCCCTCTCGGGTTCGGGCGTCGGGAGCACTATGTTCAGCACAGTCTGGGGCTCAATGCGGGGGATATCGTCTGCTTGTATTCGGATGGAGTGACGGAGGCGCGTTCGGCGGAGGGAGAGTTGTTTGGGGAGGAGCGTCTGGAGCGTTTTCTGATAGAGAATTCCGGGTTGAGCGGGGAAGAGCTGGCGGATGGTTTGGAAGGGGTGGTGAAGGCTTTTTCGAATCCGGAGGTGCCGATCAGTGACGACGTGACATTTGTTCTGGTGAGGGTGGAGCCGGAGTGGTTTGGGGCGACCCTCGGGGTGCTCGATGAGACGGTGGCGGGGGATTTTGAGGCGGTGCGTGGGTTGCGCGAAAGGGTGGGAAACTTTCTCGACGAACATTTCGGGAGACGGCTGGACCCGGGTTCAAAGGGGCAGATCCTCCTCGCCTTGCATGAGGCGGCAACGAATGTGGTGCAGCACGCTCTCGCGGACCTGAGTGAACGGGTCTTTGAGGTCCGGATTGAGGCGGGTGAGGGGGGGCTGCGGGTGCAGTATCGGCATATGGGATCAGCCTTTGTCGCGGGTATTCAAAAAGAAGTAATCATCTCCCCGGACCAGGAAAGCGGGTTTGGGATTCCCCTGATTGCGATGATCATGGACGAGGTTCAGCATTGCAGAGGACCGGAGGGTTCGAATTTAATCCTGATGACGAAGCGAATTGGAAAGGGACCCGAACTATGAAGATCGAAGAGGATGGTGATTTGACGATTGTATTGGTGGAGTTGCGTCAGCTGGACACGGCGAACGCGGCCGATTTCAAGAAAGAGCTGGCCGAAAGCATCGAGGGACGAAAGGCGGTTTTGCTCGATCTTGAGGGGCTAGAGTTTCTCGACAGTTCGGGACTTGGTGTGATCCTTTCGGTATTACGAAAAGTGAACGCGAAGGGTGGATGGTTTGGCCTTTGTGGGGCGGGACCGGCAGTTCTCTCGTTGTTGGAATTGGTGCAGATGCACCGGATCGTCGGGATTTACAATGATCGTGCGGAGGCCGTCCGCGACTGGGCGTCGTAAGGAGGGCGGAGATGGCGGCGACGACGGGGACAGGCGAGCGAATCCGGGCGGGAACCCGGAGGGCGGATCTGGAGGCGGAGTTAATCGCCCGTTTTTCGGCCGGGGGGGCGCGGCGGGAGCGTTGGCGTTACCTCTGGAAACGCTATGCGTGGGTTTTCAGTCTCGGTTTCGCGAGGTTTTTAAAGAGGGCAGTCGATGTCGTCGGAGCGGGGCTGGGGTTGATTGTTTTAAGTCCGCTCTTTCTTGTAGTAGCTTTCCTGATACATCGGCATGACAAGGGGCCGGTCCTGTTCTGGCAGAGACGTGTCGGCCAGTGGGGGAGAGAGTTCGATTTTCCGAAGTTTCGATCCATGGTGATGAATGCGGAGGCTTTGAAGGAGCAACTGATGGCACAAAATCAGCACGGTGCGGAATCGTTGACCTTTAAGATGAAGGATGATCCACGGATCACCCCGGTAGGACGTTTCATCCGGAAGTTGAGTATCGATGAACTGCCGCAGTTGTGGTGTGTCCTGAAAGGGGAGATGTCCCTCGTCGGGCCGCGTCCGGCAACGGCGAAGGAGGTGGCGGCGTACACGCTGAAGGATCGGCGGCGCCTCGACGTGAAACCGGGATTGACCTGCATCTGGCAAGTAAGTGGTCGGGGTGATATTCCCTTCAAGGAGCAGGTCGAGCTGGATGTGCGATACATTGAAAGCCGGAGTTTCTGGAAGGATGTGATCCTGATTCTGAAGACGGTTCCGGCCGTTTTGCTCGGGAAGGGGGCGTATTGAGGATGTTTGGAGCGTCTTCAGGTGAGCAATCCGGGGTTCTCGAGCGGGCGATCCTGTTGGCACCGGGGGTGCCGGACGGGTTCGAGTTAATGGGGAGCGGTGAGGTTCCGGAATTTTTTGAACTTTTCGGGAGACCGCTGGTGCAGTTTGTGGTGGAGGCGCTGGTGGATCGGGGGGTTCGGGAAATCGACTGGATGTTGTGTGAGCAGCCTTCGGTCTTTCGAGAATACTTTGGCAGCGGGGAACGTTGGGGGGTGGTTTTCCGGTATCACCTGTGCCCCGATCCAGAACGACCGGGAAAACGTTTGAGGGTGATCGGTGGGGAGGCGACGGAGCGGGTAGGGATTTTTTCGTCGCTGGTGATCCCGGGGGGAGCGGGGTTTCCCGGTGATGCCGGATGGATCGGTAAGGGACGACCGGGAGATCCGGCGGAGGGCAGTGTGACGGTCCCGTGGTGCCTTTTGACGACCATAGGGCAGTTGGCGGAGATCTCCCGTTGGGAAGGGGATTTCTGGAGCGAGGTGGCGACGCGGCGGGAGCGGATCGAGGGGGGATCCGGGGCGGTCGATTTTCGTCGGTTGGAGTATCTTCCGAAGGTGTTGGAGGCCGCTTTCGACGAAGGGGATTTTTTACGGCATGTGATGGGAAAGGTTCCGGGGTCAAACGGTTGGATTCAGCGAGGGGTCGTCCTGCATCCGTCGGTGCGACTGGTAGAACCCTTTTTCGTCGGTGAGGAATGTCGGGTTGAAAAGAATGTCACGATCGGGCCGGGGGCTATCGTCGGGGCTGGGTCTTTGATTGATGAGGGGGCCGAGGTCGTGAATTCGGTGCTGGCGGCGCAGACCTATCTCGGGCGGTTGGCCTCGGTCGAGCGGGCAGTGGTCCGGGGGAGCCGTCTGGTGAATTTGCGGATAGGGGGGGCGATCGATGTGGAGGATGCGTTCATTCTCGGAACGCTTCGCGAGAAGAAAGGGCGGAATCTGATCCTGGGAATTCTCGATTGGATGGTGGCGGGAGTTCTTTGGGTACTGACATTGCCATGGAGGGTGGTGGGGAAGAATGTGCCGGTTCGGGTGATCGGCGGGGTTGGTCCGAATGGAACGGTCAAAGAAGTGGAGGTTTCGCGGGGTGCTCGGGCGGAAGGCGAGGCGAGACCGAGATCGTATTTCCGTGCGGTGGTGGTACCGGGACTGTCCTCGGTTTTGGCGGGCAAGATCGGTCTGATCGGGTTTCCGATGCGGAGGCCGGAGGATTGGAGGGCACTGCCGGAAGAGCATCGAAAAGGATTGTCGGGAACGCGGGCGGGGCTGATTTCGGAGGGCTTGTTACGGCACGGCCTGAACGGTGATGCCACCCTCCTACGGGCCGCCGACATCGTGACCTTACGTGACAATGGTGTTCGCGGTTGGTTGCGCCGGGGGATGGCATTCGTGGGGGATCTGATTCGCAACGGTTGGGATAATGACCCTGATGGCCGGAAGAGAGGAGATCTTTGAACTTCTGTAAGCCGGATTCTGTCCTCCCGCCGAAGCGGGATGGGCACCCATTCCTCTGAGATCCCGGATGAGATCTCCCCCGCCGAGGCGGGGTGCGGCGTACCCGGAACGTAAGAGCGGACCACTCCGTTCCCTATTTCGCCTTGCACCGGATGGGGTTTATCCTGCCGTCTGCCTCGCGGAAGACGCGGTGGGCCCTTACCCCACCATTTCACCCTTACCCGGCGGGATCCGTCGGGCGGTATATTTTCTGTGACACTTTCCGTCGAAGACGCTTGAACGTCTCCGCCTTCCCTTTCAGGAAGCATCCTGTCCTGTGGTGTCCGGACTTTCCTCCCGGTCGAGACCGGGCGGGTACCCGAAGTTCAAAGATCAATCCGCAAGTCTGTCAGAAAGTGATTGAGTCGCAAGATGAAAGCAGGAGGGCATTTTTTGCTTTCAGGAGCGGGTCGAGTCGATACGGTTGGGGTTATGTCAAATCTCCCCAATCCCCCGTCCGGCGGTGAAGCAATTCGTTTGGAAAACGGTGCTTTGCAGGTTCCCTCGCATCCGATCCTGCCCTTTATTGAAGGTGACGGGATCGGTCCGGACATTTGGGCGGCATCAGTTCGGGTTTTCGATGCAGCGGTCGAAAAGGCCTATGGCGGGGACCGGAAGATTGCGTGGATGGAGGTATTGGCTGGTGAAAAGGCATTTGACCGGACCGGAGAATGGTTGCCGGCGGCAACTCTGGATGCCTTCAGAACCTATCTGGTGGGGATCAAAGGTCCCCTGACGACACCGGTGGGGGGAGGAATCCGATCGCTAAACGTCGCTTTGCGGCAGGAGTTGGATCTCTTTACCTGTCAGCGTCCGGTGCGGTATTTTGAGGGGGTGTCCTCGCCGGTGCGAAAGCCGGAATTGATCGACATGGTGATTTTCCGGGAGAACACGGAGGACATTTACGCGGGGATCGAGTTCGAGGAGGGTACGGCGGATGCGGTCAAGTTACGGGAACTGTTGGCCGCGAATTTCCCTGACAAGTTTGCGAAGGTTCGCTTTCCGGAGACATCAGGATTCGGGCTGAAGCCGGTATCGGCGGAGGGAACGAAGCGACTGGTGAGGTCAGCGATTCGGTATGCGATCGAGCAGGGCCGGAAGAGTGTGACCCTGGTGCACAAGGGGAACATTATGAAGTTCACGGAGGGTGCATTCCGGGACTGGGGTTACGAGCTGGCGGTCGAGGAATTTGGTGGGAAGGTCATTGGGGACGGTCCTTGGGTCGAGTTGCCGGGTGGAATTGTGGTGAAGGATGTGATCGCGGACGCCTTTTTGCAGCAGATCCTGACGCGTCCGGCGGAATACGACGTGATCGCGACATTGAACCTGAATGGTGATTATATTTCGGATGCGTTGGCCGCACAGGTCGGCGGAATTGGAATCGCCCCGGGGGGCAACATCAACTACGAGACGGGTTTCGCGGTTTTTGAGGCTACCCATGGGACGGCCCCGAAGTATGCGGGACAGGACAAGGTGAACCCGGGGTCGGTAATCCTGTCGGGTGAAATGATGTTCCGGTATCTCGGTTGGGATGAGGCGGCAGATTTGGTGATCCGGGGTCTCGAAGCTGCGATCGCGGCGAAGACGGTGACCTACGATCTGGCCCGTCTGATTGACGGTGCGAACGAGGTGAAGTGTTCGGAGTTTGGGGACGCGATTATTGCGAAGATGTGAGCTTGGTGTCCCGTCCGATAGACCCGCGTTGAGTGGCGCGGAAGAAAAGGGATTACAAATCCCTTCCGCCCTAGACAGGAAACGAGTGTCACCCGTTGCTGGATTCAGGGTGACTGAATCAGGGGGCGGTGAAAGGTTTTGCGTACCCGGTTGATGGTCGGAAGGACGCCGCGGCGGTTGATGATCCAGAGGAGAACGCGGTGTTTGCGGGGGAAGTCGGCGATGATGATCCCGATCAGGATCATTACAATGCCGTTGACGGGTGTGGGGAGAAAAAGGATCCCGGCAAGGATAAGCGGCCAGCCGAAGAGGTTTCCGGGGATGCGAAGCCAGAGGGGTGGGGGGTGGGCTTGCACGCCAAAGTCGCGGGGCAGGAGGAGAACGCCGACAAGCAGGATGACCACCCCGACAATCCACGAGACGAGGCCAATCAGGATGATCTTGAGGGCGGTCTCCATCAATGCCCGGTTTCAGGAATACGGCAAACCTGAGACATGAGATCAGGGATTGGAGCCTGGCTCTGTTGCGTCGGAATGACGGACGAGGATGGCAACAGCAGCGGCGGCGGTGGCGGTGTGGGTGAGGGAAAGATGAATATCAGTTGCGCCAACCGCGGCGAGCAGCTTTTCGCCGAGGGGGTCGAGGCGAACGAGCGGTTGTTCGCGGGCGCCCTTGTAAACCGAGGCTGATTTCCAGCCAAAGTGTTCGCCGATTCCGGTGCTGAAGGCCTTCGAGATGGCTTCCTTGGCGGCAAAGCGGGCGGCGAGGTGGGGGTAGGGATTGCGCATCCGAAGGCAGTATTCCTGTTCTTCAACGGTGAAGATACGGGCGAGGAAGCGTTCGGTTTGCCTTTCATAAGCGCGTTGGATGCGGGCCACGTCGACAAGATCAATCCCCACCCCGATGACGATTCCGGATTCCGGCAGGTGGAGTTTCATCGCTGGATGCGACTCTTCATTTCGCGGACCGCCTCGCCGATGCCGGTGAGGAGGGCACGGGAGAGGATGGCATGTCCGATGTTAAGTTCGTGTAGTTCGGGAATCGCACTGATGACAGGGGCGTTGTGGTAATTTATCCCGTGTCCGGCGTTGACGGTCAGGCCGACGCGTTTGGCGAGGGATGCACCGGTGCGAAGGCGTTCGAATTCGGCGCGACCCCTGTCCGGGCCGACGAAGGCGCGAGCCCAGGCACCGGTGTGGAGTTCGATCATCCCGGCACCGATTTCGGCGGCCTTTTCGATTTGTTCGGGATCGGGATCAATGAACAGGCTGACGTTAATGCCGCTATCCTGGAGGGCGCGGGTGGTGTCGCGAACCCGGTCAAATTGACCGACGCAGTCAAGACCTCCCTCGGTGGTGACCTCGGTGCGGTTCTCGGGTACGAGGCAGGCGCTGTCGGGTCGGATGCGGAGGGCAATCGCGGTCATTTCGGCAGTGGAGGCCATTTCGAAGTTCATCCGGGTAGCAATGGATTCGCGGATGCGTTCGATGTCGCGGTCGACGATGTGACGACGGTCCTCGCGGAGGTGAACGGTGATCCCGTCGGCACCGTGGGTTTCGGCGGCAATGGCGATGGCGACGGGATCCGGTTCGATAAAGCCGCCGCAGGAGGTAGGCTCGTCGCGGTAGCGGGCCTGCCGGAGGGTGGCCGAGTGGTCGATATTGACGCCGAGGAGGAGGGGTTCGAGTGCCATAGGAATTACCGATATAAAGACCGGATATTGGTATGAATCCGAAGGGCTGTCCAACCGAGAAGCGCGAAAGTTGTGACGGAGGCGAGAATAGAGATTTCCCAGCGGGTTTCGCGGATACCGGAGAATTCGGAGTTTTGGGCAAAGACGGATTGGACGAGACCTCCGGTCAGGCGGTGCAAGGCGTAAGCGACGGCAATTGCGGAGACGATGAAAAAGAAGGTCCGGACTTGAAAGAAGGAGGTAATGCGGGATGGGTGGTGGCCGAGAGTGAAGAGGACGGCGAGGCGGGTGCGGGATTGTTCAAGCTGGCGTTCGAGGGATAGCAAGACGACGAGAATTCCGAGCAGGATGACCCCGGTGCCGAGGGCGAGGAGGGCGAGGGCGATGCGGCGGGCGATGATCCGAATTTTTCCGCCCGCGAGGGCCTCGCGGTTTGCCTGATAGGCATTGTTTTGGAGATGGGCGAGAAGATCGGGATCGGGAGTGTCGGCAATCTCGAGAAGGAGGCGGGCGGGCGGTTTGGGCGGCTGGCTGGGGGCGGCAGCGCGGTTAACGTGTTCGAGGAAAACGTCGGGGACGAGAATGGTGTTGATGCGGTCGCTAAATCCGACGATGCGACCATCGAATTGGAGGGTTCCGGTGGGAGCGTAAAAGGACAGGTCAAACGGTACCCGGGAGACCATCGAGGGGGGGATCTGCGGAAGACCCTGGGAGGGGGCGAAACCGAAGTTGTAAAGGTTGAGAAACTCCGTCGGGATCAAGACGGGAACCCGTTTGGCATCGGGGGTCCAGTCCCAACGTTCGCCGGGGTGGTCAACGAATTGATCGGGAACCGATTCAAGAAAGACATAAGAGAAGAATCGGGGAAAGATTCCGCCTCCGATTTCAACGCCGGTCGGCACGGCATTGGCGCGGAAGCGGGCGATCCCGGTGACGGACGAAAAGGTCCCAAAGGTATCGATCTCTTCTTCACTAAAAACAGCCCGACCGCCGCCGAGAGAATCTCCGAGGGAAACGGTCTTCTGAACAACGAGATAGCGGGAGTCGATCCAGTCCTGGCCGGCGGAGGTCAGGCGGATGAACTCGAGGTAGAGGTGGAGGCCGATGAAGACGATTGCCAAACCGGCAACGACCCCGGCCCAGGCGAGACTGTTTTGGAGCGGGTGACGACTGCGGAAAAGCTTCCGGAGCGGGAGAGGGGGCGAGTCTTTCACAGGTGCAGGATGTGATCGGCGGCGATGGGGGTATTCTCCGAGAGGGCGGTGCAAAGAATCGCGGCCTGGTTACGCGCGGCGACCTCATGGATGCAGTCGGCTGCAAGGGTGGCGGTTGACGCGTCAAGATGGCTGAACGGTTCGTCGAGGAGAAGGACGCGAAAAGGGCGGGCGAGGGCACGGCAGATCGCAAGTCGCTGTTGCTGGCCAGTGGAAAGGGTTTCGACGGGGGCGTTGAGGCGGTGGGCGATTCCGAGCCTTTCGGCGAGGCCGATGGCACCGGCGACGGGGATGGGGTTGAGTCGAAGGTTGGCGGCGGCGGTCAGACCGCCGACGAGAAGGTGGTCTTGCAGAACGAAGGAAACGAAGTCTGAACGAAGCCCGGCCCAAGCAGGATGGCGGAGCGGTGGGGTTGGCTGGCTGTCGAGGAGAACTTGACCGGAGTCGGGAGAAATGAGTCCGAGAATGCAGCGCAGGAGCGTGGTTTTTCCAGTTCCGGAAGGGGCGACAACGAGAGTGGAGGAACCTTGATCGCAAACGACGCGTCGATCCCAGACCTCTGATCGTTGACTCTTTTGACTGGATCCCGACGAATCGAGGAAGCCGACCTGAAGTCGATCAAGGATCAGCGGTTGCTGACAATGCCGCGGCGCATCCACTCTTCTAATACGGTTGAGGTGATCTCGCGGGAGCGCACGGTGGAGAACGTTTCAGCGAGCTCGGCCCGAGCGGCGTCAAACTGATCTGCGCCCGGGCCGATCCTTTCGACGACGTGAGCGAAGATGCCGTTTTCACCATGCCGGAGCATTCGGGAGACGGGATCGTCGGAATACTGGGCGAGTTGTTGGAGGGCGATTGAGGGAATCGCGGGAGTGGGCTCGGTCAATCGGACATCGGGGTGAATCTCGACGGAGAGCCCGGCCGCCTCGGCCGCATCGACAAAGGGTTGCCCCTCGGCGAGAGCGGAGATGAGAGCTTCGCGAACTGTTTCCCCTTTCTCAAAGAAGGCATCGCGTTTTTCGGAGAGAAGAAAGTCTTTTTCGACGGTTGCGGCGACCTCTGATCGTTCGGGGATGCGGGACGCAATTTCTTCGTGCCGGAAAAGAACGACAACGCTATCGCGGTCGTCGACCGGATCACTGTAATAGCGCTGGAGGGGGATTTCGAAGGCTGCCCGAACGGTGGTTGCGGCGAGGGGCAATTCATCGGGGTTGAATCCCTCGGGGGCGACCGGGTCAAGGACGTTCAGTTCGAGGCCTTTTTCAGCGATCAGGCTATTAAAGGCATCGGACGCGTAACCGATGTTTCGGTCGTAAAGCTGGATCGCAAAGTCCTGGGCGGCCTCGGCCGCGAGGGGGAATGCCTCGTTCTCGCGATAGTCGGCGAGAATAGCCTCCTTGTTGGTCTCGAAGAATGCTTTTTGGGGGGCGAGGGGGTTCGCGTCGGACTGGGGAATGAGCGTATCATCGACTGATGGTGCGGTGAATCCGAGGCGGCTGCTGTTCTCGAGGAAGTAAGTGAAGAGGGTTTCTTCATCGGGGGGCTCGACGGCATTTGCAAAAGCCGACGGCTCGAAGCGGACAAAGGCTATCGCCAGTTTCGAGGGTGTGGCGTAGCGTTCCGCAGTGTTGGCGTAGAATGCGTCGAGGGCCTCCTCGGTGACCTCGATCTCCGGTTGGAATGATTCAAAATCAAGAGTGGCAATCGCGAGGGTCCAGGTACTGTCGCGCCAATTGGCGGCGCGGGTTGCCTCTACCGGGAGGGACGGGTCAAGCGTTGCGAAGGTGTCGAGGACCTGATCCATTCGCCAATCACCGACGAGGGTAGCGGCGATCGTGTCGTCGCTGATCCGCGGATTGGCCTTGAGGTAATCGAGGGTGATGGCATAACGCTCGGAATCGAAGGTACCTTCGACGGTCTGAAAAGGGGGGAGGGCCTCGATGTAAGCCCGGAGACCATCCGGAGATGGTCGACCGATTCCGAGATCGGCAGCAAGGGCAATCGCGGCAGTGCGGATCTCGATTTGGCGATTGATCGCCTCGTCGTTGAACGGGGGCTGGCCATTTTGAAGGACAAAGCTTACCCAAGCTTCACGGGACAGTTTTTCGACATCATTCGGGTTATTGAGATCATAACCGAAAAAGGTCGCCCGTGACGTGCTGTTCTGACCGGAGACAATACCGGGGGTGTTTCCGACCGTAAAGACGAAGGCAATGACGATAACGACGAGGAGGAAGACGAAAACGATTCTTCCGCGGCGCTGAATGAGGTTGTTCAACCACGTAATCATAAAGAATGAACCAATCGTGGGGACGAGCCTCCTGTCAACGTCATTGCGGGGGGTTGGATTGTCTCCGGCGGTTGGTTCCGGTCGGACGGCGCACGGGGAGGAGGGGTTTTTGTTGCCAAGTGGTGGTGGAATGGGTGGGTTTTTGGGTAAATGGAATCGGAAATAGTGGAGCGGATGCGGGGTTGGTGTGCGCGGATTGAGGAGGAGGGTTTTTCGCGTTGGGTGCCATCGGCGACGGAGGAGCCGGAGCGGTTGCACGCGGCGATGCGGTATAGTTTGGAAGCGGGGGGGAAGCGGGTGCGACCGGTCCTCGTGCTGGCGGTGGCGGATCTGTTTGGGGCGGTTGATCGGGCGATCCCGGCGGCGGTGGCGGTGGAGTGCATCCACACCTATTCGTTGATTCATGATGATCTTCCGGCGATGGACGATAGCGATCTGCGGCGGGGGCGGGCGTCGTGTCACAAGGCTTTTGATGAGGCGACGGCGGTGTTGGCGGGGGATGCCCTCTTGACTTTGGCATTCGAGGTGTTGGGGGAGGCCTATGCGGATGATGCGGGGATGGGGTTGCGATTGGTGCGGTTGCTCGGAAAAGCGGCGGGAAGCCGTCAACTGGTTGGGGGGCAGATGGCGGATATGGAGGGAGAGGCGGCGGGCGTGAAGTTGGGTCGGGAGGAGTTGGCCTTTATCCATACGCGGAAGACGGGAGCCTTGCTGACGGCAGCTTTGCGGATGGGGGGTGTCGTCGGGGGTGCCGATCGGGAGGTCGATGGGCGGCTGAAACAGTTGGGGGCGGACATCGGGCTGGGTTTCCAGATTGTCGATGACATTCTCGACGTAACCTCGTCGGCAGAAGTGTTGGGAAAGGCGGCGGCGCAGGATGCGGGAAATTTCAAGACGACCTACGTGGATCTTTATGGGATCGAGGGGGCGCGGGCGGCGGCTTCGTCGCTGACGGCAAGGGCGCTCGAGACGGTTAGGGCGTTGCCGGGAGATACCGGTTTTCTGGAGGGATTTGTTCGGTGGCTGGATTCGCGGATTGCGTGAACTCGACATCCGGCGATCCGGCGGCATGATCCAGACCATGAATATCACGATCATCGGTGCGGGGGCGTGGGGGACGGCGATGGCGGTGCATTTAAACCGTCGGGGGCATACCGTCACATTGGTGCCGCGGCGGTTTGAGCAGGCGGAGGCGCTGGCTTCGGCGCGTGAGAACGCCGCCTACCTGCCGGGGGTTGAGTTACCGGCATCGTTGCAGATCGGGTTTGAGGTTTTGCCGGCGGTGATGGAATCGGAGGCGGTCCTGTTTGCGACGCCTTCGGCGGGGTTGCGGGAGGCGGCGGAACGGGTTGCGGCGGCGGGCGAGTCGGCATGGGGTCTACAGTTGGTGGTGGCACTGTGCAAGGGATTGGAGGAAGGTAGCCATCGGACAGCGCAGGAGGTTTTGGGTGATGTTTTTGACGCTCTGCCGACCGCGATTCTGAGTGGGCCGACCCATGCGATGGAGGTTGCCGAGGGGTTGCCGACGGCGATGTGTCTGGCCTGCGAGGGGGTTCCGCCGATTGTTAATGCTCTCCAGGAGGCGTTGAGTGATGAAGTGTTGCGGGTCTACACGTCGGGGGACGCAACGGGGGTGGCATTGGGAGGGTGCCTGAAGAATGTCTATGCGATCGCGGCGGGGATTGGGGACGGGCTCGGTCTGGGGGATAATGCGAAGGCCGCCCTGATCACGCGAGCGCTGGCCGAAATGGTCGAGGTAGGCCGGGCGTTGGGGGGCGAGATAGCTACTTTTTATGGGTTGAGCGGGGTGGGGGATTTGATCGCGACCTGTCATGGGGAGTGGAGTCGGAATCGAAGGTTCGGGGAGGCGATCGCAAGGGGCGAATCCCCGGCGGGGCTGATCGCAGCGCAGGAGACGGTGGTGGAGGGCTACCGAACGAGTGCGATTTTGCGGGAGTGGGCGCGGCAAGCCGGGGTCGATACGCCAATTCTGGATGAGGTGTATCGGGTTTTGTATGACGGCAAGTCGCCGGCGGAGGGTTTGGGCTCTTTGATGCGGCGGGGGTTGAAGGCGGAGAGCGGTTGAGCTGAGTTCGCGAGATGGGCGGTTGTGGCCCGATGAATGAGCGCTTCGCGGGGAAAATCGATTTTCGGGACTGGCGAATTTTGGTGGGATCGTTTTGGGTTCAGGGATGGATCCACGAATTGAAACACTGGCGGAAAACCTGACGGGGTTTTCGGTGTCCTTGAAAAAGGGGGACAATGTCCTGATTGATGCGGCCGAGGTGCCGGAGGATATGGTGATCGCGTTGGTGCGGGCGGCAAGGGCGCGGGGGGCAACGCCGTTCGTCGAGCTGCGGAGTGCGCGGGTGACGCGGGAGTTGATCCGGGCGGGAACGGATGCGCAGTTCGGGGAGCAGAATGCGGTTTCCCTTTATCAGATGAAGCGGATGCAGGCGTACATTGCCCTGCGGGGATCGAACAACATTTTCGAGAGTTCAGATGTCCCACCGGACCGGATGAAGACCTATTTTAAAAAGACGAAACCGACTCTGGACTACCGCGTGAAGAAAACCCGCTGGGTGATTTTGCGGTGGCCGACGCCGGCGATGGCGCAGCAGGCGGGAATGAGCACGGAGGCGTTCGAGGATTTCTATTTTCGGGTTTGCACGCTGGACTATTCGCGGATGCAGCCGGGGATGAAGGCGTTGCAGCGTTTGATGGAGAAGACTTCGAAGGTGGAGATCTCGGGGCCGGGAACGGACCTGAGTTTTTCGATTGAGGGGATTCCTGCGGTTCAGTGTGGAGGGCATTTCAACATCCCGGACGGGGAGGTCTTTACGGCACCGGTGCGGAACAGTGTTGAGGGGGTGATCACCTACAACGCCCCGACGGTGTATCAGGGGACCTCCTTTGACAACGTGCGCCTCGTTTTCCGGAAGGGAAAGATTGTCGAGGCGACGGCCTCAAATACCGAGAAGCTGAATGCGATTCTTGATTCGGATCCGGGTGCACGCTACATCGGGGAGTTTGCGATCGGGTTCAATCCGCACATCAAGGAGCCGATGCGGGACATTCTCTTTGATGAGAAGATTGCCGGGAGTTTCCACTTTACGCCGGGGCAGGCATACGAAGAGGCGGACAACGGGAACCGGTCGCAGGTTCACTGGGACCTCGTCCATATCCAGCGCCCGGAGTACGGGGGCGGGGAAATTCGTTTTGACGGGAAGGTAATCCGGAGGGACGGGGTCTTTTTGCCGGCGGGCCTGCAAAAGTTGAACGCGGATTATCTCCTCGGCGAGTAGGGGGGTGGTTTGAACGAGACCCGGCTTACGGTTGGAGCGGAGGGCGCGGGGGTGCGGTTGGACCGGTTTCTGGCGGATCAGTTGGGGGATGTATCGCGCGCCCGCATTCAGATCTGGATTGATGAAGGGCGGGTGTCGGTTGACGGGGTGGTTGGCGGGCGCAAGCAGCGATTGCGGGAAGGGCAAGTCGTGGCGGTGCGACCTGGGTCGACGATGGTTGGACCGGAATTGCCACGGCCGGTGGCGATCCCGCTGAAGGTAATCTACGAGGACGCCGATCTGCTGGTGGTCGATAAGCCTGCCGGGCTGGTGGTACATGCGGGGAGTGGAACGGGGGAGGAGACTTTGGTGAACGCAGTTTTGGCGTATTTGCGGGGGCATGACAGAGACTGGGACGGAGAGGATACGGAGAGATGGCTGGCCCCGTCGGACGATCCGGTCCGCCCGGGGATCGTCCACCGCCTCGATCGGGAGACGAGCGGTTTGATCGTGGTGGCGCGAACGGCGCGGGCATTAAAGGGGTTGCAGGAGCAGTTTGCCGGGCGCGAAACGAGGAAGGTTTATCGGGCAGTCGTGGCAGGGGTGCCGCGAAAGCGATCCGGGGTGATTTCGGCTCCAATCGGGAGGCATCCGACGCATCGCACACGGATGGCGGTGGTGGCGGACGGACGGGAGGCACGGACCGATTGGGAGGTGATGCGAGTGGACCCCTCGGGGGCAGCCTGGGCGGCGGTTAGTTGCCGCATCCATACGGGGAGAACCCACCAAATCCGGGTGCATCTGTCATCGATCGGGCATCCGGTTCTGGGGGATTCGACGTACGGGTATCGGTCCGGTCGGAATACCGGGAGGGGGATGGAGGCCAATCCTCCCAGAATCCTCTTGCACGCTGCGGAGCTGACCTTTCGCCATCCGGGGGACGGGCGAACGGTGGAGCTGACGGCAGAGGTGCCGGAGGATATGGCAGGGTATTTTTAGTTAAAAAGCCGGATTCGGGCTTTCGGTGCGCGTCTGCGGCTTTCCTCGTTTGAGGATTCTCGATGGGTCAGGCGGTCGCGGCGGTGATGATGGCATCGGCGGTGATGCCGAGTTCTTTCATCACGATTGAGCCGGGGGCGCTGATCCCAAAACGGTTGATGCCGATGACCTTGCCGTCGAGGCCGACATACTTGTGCCAGATCCCGTCGACCCCGGCCTCGATTGCGATGCGGTGGCGGCAGGTGGTGGGGAGAACAGATTCGCGGTAGTCGTCGGGCTGGCGGTCGAAACGCTCGCAGCAGGGCATCGAGACGACCCGGACGCCCGCGCCGAGTTTTTCGGCAGCCTCGACGGCGAGGTGGAGTTCGCTGCCGGTGGCGATGATGATGGTCTTGAGGTCGCCTGTTTCACGGATTGCGATGTAGCCGCCCTGGAGTACCCCCTCGCGGCGGGTTTCGACCGGAATCTGCTTGAGGTTGGGGAGGTTCTGACGGCTGAGAATAAGCCCGCAGGGACCGTCGGTACGGGTGACGGCAGCGACGAAAGCCCCGGCGGTCTCCTCGGGGTCGGCCGGGCGGATGACGTCGAGATTCGGAATGCAACGGAGGGCACTGGTGATCTCAACCGGTTGGTGGGTGGGACCGTCCTCACCGACACCGACGGAATCGTGGGTCCAGATGTGGAAACAGTGCAGTTTGGCGAGAGCGGCAAGGCGGACCGAGGGGCGCATGTAATCGGCAAAGGTGGCGAAGGTCGCCCCGGAGGCGAGGAAGAGCCCGTCGTAGGCCATCCCGTTGACGGTTGCCCCCATGGCGTGTTCGCGAATGCCGAAAAGGAAGTTGCGGCCGGATGGGTTGTCGCCGGAAAAGTCACCGAGATCGTTGAGGTAGTTCTTGGTCGAGCCGTGGAGGTCGGCGCTGCCGCTGACAAGGTTCGGGATGATCGCGGCGAGGGCGTTGAGGACCTTGCCGCCGGAGGCACGGGTGGCGGCGGATCCGTCAGGGTCGGCCACGGGAATGGCGGAAAAGCATTCCTCGACGCTCGGGAACCGGCCGGAGACGGCGTTGTCGAGTTCGGCGGCGAGGGAAGGGTTGGCGGATTTCCACGTATCGAAGCTCTTCTCCCAGGCAGCGTAAGCGGCCTTGAGGGCGGCCTTGTGCTGCGCGAAGTATGCCTTTGTGGAATCGGAGACAAAGAATTTTTGATCGGCGGGGAGGCCGAGGGCGGCACGGGCTTCGTCGACGAATTTGGCCCCGCCCTCGCCGTGTGCCTTGGCGGTTCCGGCGACCTCGGGAATACCTTTGCCGATGAGGGTTTTGGCCTCGATCAGCTTGGGTTTGCGATTGTCATTCGATTTGGCGGTTTCGAAAGCCTCGAGGAACGCCTCCAGATTGTGCCCGTCGACGGTGACGACATCCCAACCGCAGGCGGCAAAGCGGGCGGGGGTGTCCTCGCTCTGGGTCTTTTCAGCCATTGCGTCGAGGGTGACATCGTTGCTGTCGTAGATCAGGATGAGGTTGTCGAGCTGGAGGTGACCGGCGAAGGCAACTGCTTCGCAGGCGACACCCTCCTGGAGGCAACCGTCACCGGCAAGGGCGACGACGTGGTTGTCAAAGATGGTGTGATCGGCGGTGTTGTAGCGGGCAGCTGCCATTTTCTGAGAGATGGCGATCCCGACGGCGTTGCCAACCCCTTGTCCGAGAGGACCGGTGGTGCATTCGACCCCGTCGGTTTCGCCGAACTCGGGGTGGCCGGGGGTTTTGCTGTGGAGTTGGCGGAAATTGCGGACCTCCTCGATCGGGAGATCGTATCCGGCGAGATGGAGCCATCCGTAGAGGAACATGCTGCCGTGGCCGGCGCTGAGGATGAAGCGGTCGCGGTTGAGCCAGCGGGGGACATCCGGGTTGTAGGAGAGGGCTTCGCCAAAGAGGACCGCGCCGATATCGGCAGAGCCGAGGGGGAGGCCGAGGTGGCCGGAGGAGCAGGCGGCGACGGCATCCATGGCGAGACCGCGGGCCTCGTTGGCAGCTTGTTGGAGGGTTTTTGTATCCATTTTTTTCTTACAAGATTAGAGGTCAAGGCCGATGGTGCCGCGGATCTTTTCGAGATATTGGTCGGAGCTGACGGATTCGAGCTGGGCCCGGGCGTTCTCGCGGGCAGCGTTAAGATCAACGCTGCCGCCACCGAGGGCATTGCCGAGACGTTCGATGTGAGTCTGCCAGAGGGCGACGTCCTTGGCCTGCTGTTTGCGGAGGCGTTCGGCATACCAGTCGGATTGGAGGATCTTCTCGCGGTCGAAGAGGGCGCGGATTTCGGGATCGCGGGCGGTTTTACCCTCATATTGGCCGTAGGCCATGATATGAAGGAGGGCCTTGATGGGCGGGCAGGCGAGTTCGGCGGAGCCGTCCTTGAAGTAGTTTTCAGCGACCCGCTGGTGGGCCTCGAGGAGGTTCTTGACGCTGTCGGCGAAGACGGCCATGTCCTGAAGCTCGGGCTTGAGCATATCCTCGGCGAAGACGGAGTTCGGATTGTTAAAGACCCGTCCACCGATAACGCGGATAAAGCGGGAGGTGATCCGGTAACCGAGGCGGCTGGATTCGATGGTTTCGCCCTCGAATTCCATGTCGGGAACGGGCTCGAGGTAGCCCTCCTCGATCATGTATGCAGGATCGAGTTCGTCCTCGCGAAGACGGCTCCACAATTCGGGGATGAGAAGACTGACATCATGATCAACCCGGTATTTCGGTCCAACGCAGCCGGCCGAGGTGATAAAGACCGGGTAGCCGCTGAGGACGAAGGAGAGGAGGGCGTTGTTAACGTCGTGGATCGGGAGAAGGGCGTTGAAGGGACCCTTGGTGAGGGCACCCTCTGACCCCGCACCAGTGGTGGAGGGAGATTTGCCAGTGAGGGAGGCGATCAGCTCCATGAAGAGTTCAGGAAGCTCGACGTAGTGAACCGGGCTGTAGCAGCAGAGGGGGCGGATCCCACTCTTGGCATCGGGTCCGTTGTTGCGGCGTCCGGGGAGGACGGCGGTGACGGGCGAGTAGTAGGGCTGATCGATCGGCGTCCGGGTGTAGAGGCGGGCACCGATCTCGGCGATGTAGGCGGAGGCGGGGTCCTCGAGGTCGGGTCGGGTCTGGAGGTAGCGGGGGTTTTTCGACGGTTCCCCATTGACGAGACGTGGATTGGCGGGCGAGACCGCGAAATCGGGTGATTCGGACCCGGCAAACGTGCGGAGACGTTCAGCGAGGGGCCCGGTGTACTGTTCAAAGCGGATCGTATCAGCAACCTGGGCACGGACCTCGCTGCGGGGGAGGGGCTGGTAGTTGCTGAAGAAGTTGCCCATTTGGGACATATCGAGTTCGGTCTGCTTGTCGTAGCCACGAATGACGGCGTCGTCGGGACGCTGGAAGAAGCGGTATTCGCAGTTTTTGACAAATTTCCCGCTCGTATCGCTGGAAGGATCGCCGGTGTAGAAAGCCTTCGGGACGGTGATCGAGGCGGTGATGTCGTCTTCCTGGGAGAGTTTGACGGCAGGGAGGTAGTCCTTGCGGAGGCCGAAGGTCCGCCAGGAACCGTCCTCGGTGTATCCAACCCGCACATACTGGGTAATCAGCTTGTTGCGGCGGTAGCGGAGTTCGTATCCGGGAAGGCCGTTGATAGCATCGACACTGAAACGCTCAACCCAGTTGTCACCCCAGTCGGGCCGCCAAAGCCGCTTGATGATAAGAACGATTTCCTTGACGTGCTGGGGGATGGTTTCGAGCCAGGCGTTATACTCGTCGGTGTAATCGATCTTCGACGGGGTGAGGAGTTTGATAACGGAGCCGAGAGAGCGGTCGGCACTGAGGAGGGACCGCCCGGGAATTTTATTGCGGGAGGCATCCTTGTAGCGGTTGCCGTATTCGCGGGAGATAATCTCCTCGACCATCTCGAAGTCCTTTTTGAAATCCGAGACAAAGACGGGGCCGGAGATGATCGCGTCGGTAATCGGTTTGGAGATTTCGGATTTGCCGCCGCCGGAGACGGTACAGGGTTTGTGGCAGAGAGTGCCGATGGCGTTGGTGCCCTGAAGACGCCAGCGGCGGCCTTCCTGCGGTTTAATCATGCGGATCTTGTAGCCGGAGGGGAGGACGTAGGTGTGGGTGGGGTCGAGCCGGATGGAGCGAGCCTCGCCATTGAGGGTCCATTCAATCCGTTGGTGATCGAGAAGGATGCGAACATCCTCGCGCAGGTAGATGATTTCGGGAAACTGCCGGTCGACGCCGTAGCCCTCGGGGTGGACGTCCATGATGTCGGCAAAGGTTCTGGAGATCTCGTTGAAGGTGTGGTTCTGGCTCGGGATATTTTTCGAAATCACGAAATCCTCACCGAGGTCGTAGCTGGGAAAAACGAGGGCACCGCCGGCGTGCTCTTCCTCGACCATCCCGAAGAGGTTGGCAGAATAGCCGATCTGGGTCTTGATCTCCTTTTTGGAATACCCGAAATAGCTGTCGGCGATGACGGTGACGATGACCCCGCGTTGATCGCGGCAGGTTAGCTTGAAGGCGGAGCCATTGTTGTAGAGTTCGTCAGGAGATTCCCAGCACATCCCGTCGCGTTTCTGGCGGTCGGTGGCATCCTTGATGTTGGGGAGCCCGAGATCCTTTTTCTTGAGCCGGGTGAGGTGGGTCGCGAGGACGATGCAGCCGGTGTGGCCGGTCCAGTGTTCGGGATCAAGAGCGGCGTCGTTCTCGGGGAGAAAGGGATCACCGGCGTTGCCGAAAATGGATTCGACAAAGTCGAGATTGCAGGTCATCGAGCCGGGGGCGAAGAAACGGACCTCGAGGGATTTTTCGGAGATGAATCCGGGAACCTCCGGGCAGACGACGGGGCGGAGGAGGAGGGAAACGTGGAGCCGGGCGGGGTTTTTCGAGGTTGCGGTGTAGGGGAGGGTTTGAAGCTCGGCGGGCGGATTCATGGCAGCCTTGAAAATCCGGGCAGCGACCTCCTTGGGAACGGCAAGCTTGTCTTCGGGAATGGGGAGACCGCCCTCGGTGACGTGGAAGACACCCTTGGTGGTGCGGCGGTCTTTTTCGGGGTTGTGGAGAACACCCTGGGCGACCCGGTAGCTGGTCGAGACGGGGGATTCGAAGGTATCGGCGTCAGGCGGAAGTGAGAGGGTTCGGGCGACCCCGTGGCGGTCGAGGATGAAGGTGTCACGGGGAAGTTGGATCGGCTCGACCGCAGGGACATCGGAAAAGTAGTCGGCGAGGAAGGATTCGATCCGCGCATCGGCGGGGCTGACATCGGAGGCTGTCCCGGCCTGACGGGCGCGGTAATGGTCGACCATCGGTTTGACAATGCGGACGAGATCCTCGTTCACGCCGGCGTCGGGAAGGGGCTGATCGAGATCGGCAAGCTTGAGTTGGATGGACTCGGCAAACGAGCGAGAGACTGTCGGATCATCAAGTTGGCGTGACGTTTGGACGCCGAGGGAGGGCTCGAGAGACTTCTTCATAATGTCTCGATTGGGTTGGGATCTGGGGGAGGGTTCAACAAAAAACGGTTAGGTTACGGTTGCGTTTCGATTCGGAAGCTTCCGGATCCATCGAACCGAGGCCAGGATGGGCCGATGGGGGCAAAACGAAAAATAAACGGAACCGATCATTGTCATCACCGTCAAATGAATGCAGTCTCCGTTAGTTATGATGTCAAACCGTCACATTCTGGGAATCCTTGCTTTTTGTTTAACGCCCTTTGCGGCGATCGCCTTGCCGACGGTTGAAGAGATCGTCAAGGGGTATCGGGCAACGATTGGCCCGGAGAAGGTTCTGGACGGAGTTCGGTCCCTGAAGTTTGAGGGAACGTTGATTCCGGTGGCGGAGGGGGCGGAGCCGATGGGGATCGAGATCACGATGCTGAAGCCCCGCAACCAGTTGGTGGTTATTTCACGGCCTGACGGTTCGAACCGTGTCGGGGTGAACGGATACGAGGGGTTTACGGTCCGTGAATCGGCTGACGGAACGATCCGGGAGGTTGCCCCGTTGCCGACCGAGGAAGTGATTCAGCTGACGACGAACGCGATCGAGAATCTGAATTTCCTGAATTATCCGTCGATGGTCAACGTGAAGGGTCAGGTGATGGGAGCGGAGACGGTTCGGGGGGTGGAAACGATCAAGGTCCGTTTTACCCACCGCAATGGGATCGAGTACCATCGGTACTTTGATGCGAAGACCTTTGACCTCGTGGCGACGGAGTCACAGGGGCGTCTGACGGTAGAATTGGGGACGTTCGAGTCGGGGGGGTTGATTTTTGGCGACCGGCTAGAGGTGTATGCGGGCGACAAGCTTCAGCACACCGTACGGTTTGAGTCGATCAAGGTGAATCCGAAGGTCGATCCGATGACTTTTGCGTATCCTGAACAGTAATACACCGGGATCATGCCGACAATTACGTTTAAAGCGGGTGGTTTTGACCGCCAGCTCGATCAATTTTTGAAGCAGTTGGGGAACCCGGCGGAAGTCGAGGAGGCGGTCAGGCCGATTCTCGAGGGAGTTCGGGAGAGGGGAGATCGAGCGGTCGTTGAATACACCGAGCGGTTTGACGACGTGATCCTCCAACCGCGCGACCTCCGGGTGTCGGAGGATCGGTTAAGCGGTGCCCGGAAGGCACTGTCGGCGGCAGAAGGGCGGGCAGTCCGGGAGGCGATCCGGTCGGTCAGGGATTTTCACCGGCGGACCCGGCCGAAGGACTGGACGGACCGGAACGGGCAGGGCGGATTTGTCGGTGAGCGGTTTTATCCGATAAGAAGGGTAGGGCTCTATGTTCCAGGCGGGCAGGTGCCGTTGTTGTCGACGGTTTTGATGACGGTGATCCCGGCCCAGGTTGCGGGGGTGACGGACATGATGGTCTGTACGCCGCCGGGGCGGGACGGGGAGGTGGATCCGAAGCTGCTGGCAGTGCTGTCGATCTGTGGGGTGACGGAAGCCTACCGGATCGGTGGGGCCCAGGCGATCGGGGCGATGGCCTACGGGACGAAGACGATTCCGGCGGTGGACAAGGTCTTTGGGCCGGGGAACGCCTTTGTGATGGAGGCGAAGCGGCAGGTCTTCGGGGTAGTCGGAGTTGATCTGTTGCCGGGTCCGAGTGAGGTGATGGTGATCGCCGATGACGGGGCGCGGCCGGATTGGGTGGCGGCTGATTTGATCGCGCAGGCCGAGCATGGGACGGGAAAGGAGCGGATTTATCTGGCAGCCCTGTCGAAGGATTTTGTGGTGGCGGTGGATCGGGAGATCGTGCGCCTGAGTGCGGATCTGCCAAACACGGAAGCGGTCCGCACGATCCTCGGAAAGCGGCGCCTGTCGATCATCTGTGCCGACCTCGATGAGGCAGCGGAAGCGGCCAACCGGATCGCGGCGGAGCACCTCGAGTTGCAGGTTGAACCGGCGATGGCGCGGAAACTGGAGAAAACGATCACTACCGCCGGGGCGATGCTGGAGGGATATTTTACGCCGACGGTGTTGGGCGATTTTACGGCCGGACCGAGCCATACCCTGCCAACGGCGGGGGCGGCCCGTTTTTCGAGCGGGCTGCAAGTGGTCGACTTTATGCGGCGGACGAGTGTCGTGCGCTATGATCGGGCGGCGGCGCGGCGGGCATTGCCGGTGGTAGAGGTTTTCGGCGCTTCAGAGCGTTTGGAGGGCCATGCGCGGAGCCTGCGGATGCGGTGCGGGGAGAGCGGGAAATGAGCCACAATCTGTCGCGTTACGCCAACCCGAATGTTCGGGCGATGGCACCCTACATCCCCGGTCGGCAGATGAATGCGCCGGACTGGATCAAGCTGAATACGAACGAGCTACCGTATCCACCGAGTCCGATGGTGGCGGCGGCGATCGAGGGGGAGCTGGCCCGGCTACCGAAGTATCCTGACCCCCGGAGCGGGCTTTTGCGGGAGGCAATCGCGTCGTATCACGGGGTTGATCCGGATGAGGTGATCGCGGGGAACGGATCGGATGACATTTTGAACCTGCTCTGCCGGGTGTTTGCCGGTGCCGGTCGGAGGATCGGGATGGTTGACCCCTCCTATTCATTGTATCCGGTGGTGGCGGCGGCGCAGGGGGCAGAGGTCGTCAGGGTGCCCCTCGACGAGACCTTTATGATTGACCCGGGGGCGATTGGGGCGAGCGGGGCAAACCTGTTTTTCCTGACCTCGCCGAATGCCCCGAGCGGGGTCGGTTACAGCGCGGAAAGAATTCGGCGAACGGCCGAGGTTCTCGATGGAATTCTCGTGGTGGACGAGGCCTATGCAACCTTTGCGGATGAGACGGCGGCGGATTGGATCGGGGAGGTGCCGAACCTCGTGGTGACGCGGACCTTCTCGAAGGCCTTTGGTCTGGCTGGTTTGCGGGTGGGCTACGGGTTGGCGGATCGTGAGATCGTCGAACTGCTCGACCGGGTGCGCGATGCCTACAATCTTGACCGGTTTGCGCAGGCGGGGGCGGTGGCGGCGCTTGAGGACATCGATTACTTTGCGGCCCTGATTGAAAAGATTCGGAAGATTCGGGATTTTTACATCGTTGAGTTTATGGCGATGGGCTGGGCGGTACCGCGATCCGAGGCGAATTTCATCTTTGTCCGCCCAGCGCGGATGGATGGGGTTCATGGGGAATCGGTCGCCCGTTCGCTGATGGCCCATCTGGAGGATAACCGGATTCTGGTCCGCTACTTTGGGAACCATCCCTTGACGAGGGATTTTCTGCGAATCAGTGTAGGCGACGAGTCGCAAATGAGCCGATTGATGGAGGTAATTGAAACATGGAGACAGGAAACGAGCTGAAACGGACCGGGTCAACCGATCGGGAAACGGGTGAGACCCGGATCCATCTGGATATTAATCTGGACGGAAATGGCGGCGGGCAGCGGTCGACGGGAATCCCCTTTTTTGACCACATGCTCGACCTTTTTGCGCGGCATGGATTCTGCGATTTGACAGTCGAGGCGTCCGGGGATCTCGAGGTGGATTATCATCACCTTGTCGAAGATGTCGGCCTCGCCCTCGGGACGGCGATCCGGGAGGCCCTTGGTGAGCGGGGCGGTATTCAGCGGTACGGTTTCTTTCTCCTGCCGATGGACGAGACCTTGGTTCGTTGCGCGATTGACCTGAGCAACCGGCCCTACCTGGTTTATGATGTCCACGTGCCGGTTACCTTTGTGCGGGATTTCAATATTCAGTTGGTGAAGGAGTTTTTTCAGGGATTGGCGGTGAACGCGGGGATGAATCTGCACCTTAAACTCGAATACGGGAGCGAACCGCACCACGTGGCGGAAGCGTGTTTCAAGGCTTTCGCGAGGGCCTTTGACATGGCCAAACAGGTTGATCCGCGTCTCGGCGGGGCGGTACCCTCGACGAAAAAAACCCTTAGCGAAGACGGCTGAGCCGGCCGGAGAGGGAGGATCCGATGGCAACAATGCAAGCAGTCGCGGCGACCGGGTTTGGAGGGCCAGAGGTACTTGAACGGATCGAGTGCGAGGTCCCGGGGTTGGAGCCCTGTGGGATTCGGATTGCGACGCGGGCGACCTCGATCAACCCGATAGACACAAAGATCCGTTCGGGGGCGGTGGCGGCGCTGGCAGATGGCTTTCCCTGGATTCCGGGATTTGATGTTGCCGGGGTGGTTGATGCGGTCCGTCCGGGAATTTCCGAGTTAGAGCCGGGGATGCGGGTGCTGGCGTTTGCGGCGGGGGCGGCGGGGGAGTATGCCTTGGCGGATTCGCGTTTGACGGTGCCGATTCCGGACGAGGTCAGTGACGCGGTCGCGGGATGTTTGCCCGTGGTTGGTTTGACGGCATGGGAGGCGGTAGTGCGGCGGGCGCGGATAGGGCCAGGGGACCGGGTTCTCGTGCACGGCGGGTGTGGTGGCGTCGGGCATCTTGTGGTGCAGTTGGCATCGCTTTGCGGCGGGCGGGTCTTTGCGACGGTTTCGACGGAGGCGAAGGCAGAGGTCGTGAGGTCCCTGGGTGCGGAAGCGGCGGTTCTTTATCCACAGACAACGGTCCCGGAGTATGTCGAGACACATACAGCGGGAGCAGGTTTTGACATCGTGATCGATACGGTCGGCGGGGAGAATCTGGCGAACAGCTTTGCGGCGGTCGGGGGCTTTGGAACAGTTGTGACGATCGCGGCGCGGGCGACGGTCGATCTTTCGCCGCTTCATGCCAAAGCGGTCCGGTTCGAGGCGGTATTCGTGCTGTTGAACCGGTTGCGCGACTTTCGGGTAGCGGATCAGGGGGAGGATTTACGGCGATTGGTCGGAATGGTTGCGGACGGGCGCTTGAAGGTACTTTGCGATCCGCGACCGATCGGGATCGGTGATCTGGTCGAGGGGCATGCCCGGATGGAATCGGGGGATGTGATCGGCAAACTGCCGGTGCGGTGCGATTGGGGGCGATGAGACGGCAGAGGTGGATCGGTTGCGGGGCGGGATTTGTTTCTCGAATTGGCGGGTGGTCGTTTTTCAAATGTGGTTGGATTGAGTGCGTCTTTCAACTTGACTAATAAGATGATCCAACTTGACTAGGTTTGTGGAGGTAAAAACGGCAGAACTCAAAGCGCACCTAAGTGCCTATCTGCGCAGCGTCCGCGAGGAAGGGGCAAGTTATGTGGTTCTCGACCGTAAGACGCCGGTTGCAAGGCTGGTGCCGCTCGATGCGGAGGGAGAAAAGTCCGGGCGAGAGAAGGCATGGCTTGAACTTCGTTGTCAATTGGAAGCGAAAGGGATCAGGGTTCATCCACCGCGCGGTTTGGGCGGTCCGGCTCCAGAACCCAGCCTGGCGTTGGATGGTCGGACAGATGTCCGCACGATCAGCTTGGTTCGCGGAGGCGAGCGCGACTACTGATCGATGGCGCTCTTCTGGGACAGCAGCGCGATTTTGCCGATTGTTTTGGAGGAGCCGCACAGCTCGATGGCATGTTCTGCGTGGCGCAGCGGGGAAGAGCATTTCGCTTGGAACTGGATGGAGCTGGAGACCCATGCTGCGCTCGTCCGGCGAAAAGCCAATGCGTTCCAATGGCAGGGCTGGAGGTTCTGCCTCGACAGGGTGTTTTTGATTGAGTTGTCGGCAGCGAATTATCCTGCCCTGATGAGGTGTAACGAGGTTTGGAAGCTTCGTTCGGCAGACGCCGGTCATGTTTATCTGTTCGAGACTTTGCTTGGTACCAGACCGGATTTTAAATTTGTGACCTTCGATGCTGAGATGCGGTCGCTCTGCGAGGCACTCAATTGGCCGATTTGGGACGGGACTTAATTGCCGGTTTTTCGGTCGGCAGGACATCTTGAGGCGAGTAGGAGTGGGATCAGGATTACGATTAGGAGTCGGAGTATGAGGCAGAGTATCAGGCGGCAGAGGTGGATCGGTTGGGGGGCGGGATTGCTGAGTGCGATTCTGTCGGCACTGCCGTTTATGGACCCGGCGGCGGCCGAGCTGGCCTGGTTCGGATGGATACCGCTGTTTCTCTGGATGGGAACGGCACCACGATGGCGGCAGGTCGTCGTGGTGTGGGTGGTGGCGGGAACCCTCGGGTGGGTCCTGCAGTTGGCGTGGTTGCGGCACGTGACCCTGCCGGGGCCTTTTCTGTTAGGGGGTGTTCTCGCGGTGGTGCAGTTGCCGTTTTTTCTGGCGGTGCGGATGGTGTTGCCGGGGTTGGAGACGGCGAAGGCAGGACGGCGACTGTTTGTGCTGATCGGCCTGGCGGCCGTTTTTGTATCCATAGAATGGATACGAACATGGTTTCTGTGGGGTTTTCCGTGGAATCCGCTGGCGGCATCGCAGTGGCAGCGACCGGTGATGTTGTCGATTCTGCCATGGACAGGAGCTTGGGGGCTGAGCGGATGGATCGTTTTTTTCAATCTGGCGGTGACGGTCTATCTCCGTCGGCTGTTCAGGCCACGCCGCGAGGGGGATGGTGGGCTGCCGGGGGCGTCGCGGGGGTTGAATCTTTTTGTACGGTTCAATCCGGAGCTGTATCTGGCGGTGGCGGGTATTTTCGGGTGCTTGTTCCTTTATCTCTCGGGGCGGGCGGACGCCGGGGGTAACGGGGTGGAGAAGGAGCGTCTGCGGGTCGCGATCGTCCAGCCGGACATTCCGCAGGAGCTGAAATGGGACCCAAATGCGGCCCTCGAGAATCTGGCGGTGTTGTTTCGCCTGACGCAGACGGCAGCACTGATGGAACCGGATTTGATCCTTTGGCCAGAGTCGGCAACCCCCTGGCCGATCGCCGGAGGACCCTCGATGCGGGGGGAGCTGGAGAATTTTGTTTTTGAGCTGGGAATTCCCGTTCTCGGGGGGAATATGGCGTTTTTCGATGACGGAAGCTGGGCGAATATTGTCGTCGCGGTGGACCCGGTAAAAGGGGTTCAGGAGCCGTGGTATGCGAAGCGAAAACTGGTTCCGTTCGGGGAATACAATCCGGTTCGGACGCTTTTGCCCTTTCTGAATCCGTTTGTGCCTTTTAGCGATGATGCGGTTCCCGGAGAGCGGGCGGAGTCTTTGGATGTACCGCTGGCGGGAGAGGTCGGTGGGGATCGGGAGCCATTATCGGTTGCGGTTTTGATCTGCTACGAGGATATTTTCCCGCGATTGCTGCGCGAGACAATCCGGACGGCGGAGAGTGGGCGGGGGCCCAATATGGTCTTTGTGGCGACAAACAATGCCTGGTATGGGACCGAGGCGGCGGGACCCCAGCACGCGGCGCATTCGGTTTTGAGGGCGGCGGAGACGGGGATCCCGGTGGTGCGGGCGGCGAACAACGGATGGAGTGGTTGGATTGACGGGCAGGGCCACATCCGGGACTGGATTCGCGACCCGGAGAGTGGATCGATCTACGTTCGACAAGTGGCCCCGATGAGGGTTGAGCTGGGATCGGGGCAGGGCGAGACCTTCTATGTGCGTCATGGAGATTACATGGTCTGGCTGTCCTTGCTCTGGGCGATAGGGTTGGTCGTGTTTCGGAAGCGCGGATGAGACCGCTTTTTTGTTCGTGGACGGGAACGCCTCTGGTT
>CAZFLQ010000002.1:48365-63230 GCA_964519935.1 uncultured Puniceicoccaceae bacterium
TCAAGTCCAAGGATCTTCCTTTTGGGAGGAGCGGAATTCGACTGTGCTTTCGAGGAGGTCGTCCTTTGCCGGATCCGACTCCCGTTGTTCGGCAAACCGGAGGAGAGTCTCCAGATTCCCCGCCTGAGGGACGAGGCGTTTGACCACCTTGGAAAACAACTTTTACTTTTTACAAATGTCATCTTAGCGTCGAGATCGAAGGGCTTGTCCAATGAATTCTCACAGCGTCGGCGAAGCAGGCTTGGGATTTCCTGTATGGTTCGGAGGCGGGGTGCTGATCGGAGGGAGATTGCGATCAGGCTTGCGAAGAGGCGGTCGAAGGAGGCAGTTTGGGGTGAATGAATTCTGAATCCCTCGTGTTGTGGACGGTTGTCCATGTGGTTGTTTTTGTGGTTGTTGGAGTGGTTTGGCTATGGCCTCGAAAAGAGGTCGTTTCGGGTTCGGTGAGGGGTAATGCTCGCGGGCCGGGTACGGTGGAGGCTTTAGAGAGGGAGAGGGTCGAAGGACAGGCGGTAGATACGGCGGGCGGTCGTGGGAGCGATGAGGGCAGTCGGGTGATGAACTCGGAGGATCGCCGTCCGGAGGCGGTTTTGCCGTCGTCGGAGGTACTCGTGGCGAGGCGCTCGCTGACCTCGGGTCCGGGTTTTGACATCCGCCAGATTGATCCGGATTCGGTCGAGCTGTCGGCGGATGAAATGCTGAACCCGCTGCATTCGATTGTTCAGTTGGTTGAAAAGATCCGGGACGAGGGCGATCTCTCGGCAAATCAGCGGCGTTATTTGGGAGCGGCGCTGGCGAAGAGTCGGCGAATGATTTCGCACATCGAGGATATCGACCTGATGATGCGACTGCAGCAGGGTACCGTCTCGTTGCGCGAGCGCTCTTTTTCATTGGCGGAGAAACTGGCGAAACTGGCGGACGCGGCGGGTCGGTCGATGAAGGATCGGGGGGTTGAGGTGCTGTTTCGGAGTCTCGATACGAAGCCTTATCTGGTCTCGATCGATGAGCAGCTGACGGAAAAGTTGCTCGGCCAACTGATGAACGCGGCACTGCGGGTGACAACCGGGGGAGGGGTGGTCGAAGTGATTTTATCGAGTGCGGAGGTGGAGACGGCGGTGAGTGGAAGTGAGTTCTTTTTCCTGGAGGAAGATGACCTCGCGATTCAGGAGCAGCGGAAGATCGAAATTGTTTTCAGTTTTCCCCAGATTGCCGGGGACGACCGGCTGAGCTACCTGACCCATGCGGTGGCGGAGAATCCGGAGACGGCCCTGGCACTGAAGGGGTACGGCGGCGATGGGGAGGTCAAGCAGGATCTTTTCGGGCTGACCCTGGCGCGGAACATAGCCCGGAAAATGGGGGCGGACCTGGTTTTTGAGCCTTCCCGTGACGGACGGACGGAGTTTGCCCTGACGATGGAGGCGGAGTGTCTGACGACGGAGAGCCCGTCCGGTCGGGATCGGCTGCCGGGATCGACGGGGTGAACTTTACCTTCGGTTGGATCCGCGGGTTCGGCAGGCAGCAAGCTGGAAGCTCGCTGGTACATTTGGGGTTCGGCAGGCAGCAAGCTGGAAGCTCGCTGGTACGTTTTGGGGGGCGTTGGGGATGCGGATCGAGAGGCTCGGAAATCAGACCAGCATGAGGGCGGGGGTTTCGAGAATCTCTTTGAGGGCGGCGAGGTAGGCGGCACCGACGGCACCATCGACGACGCGGTGATCACCGCTAAGACCGATCATCATCCTTTGACCGGCGACAATATTTCCCTGGGCGTCGACAACCGGTTTTTTGATGGTAGCACCGACAGAGAGGATGGCGGAGTTCGGGGGATTGATGATTCCGTAGAAGCTGTCGATGCCATACATTCCCAGATTCGTCACGGTGAAGGTGCTGCCGGACATCTCGTCAGGCTTGAGCTTTTTGTTTTTGGCCTTGCCGATCAGTTCCTTGGCCTCGACTGCGATTTGGCGAAGAGATTTGGCGTGGGCATTCTTGATTGTGGGGGTGACGAGCCCTTCCTCGACGGCGACTGCGAAGGCGAGGTGGACCGCGCTGTGAGTGGCGATGTGGTCGCCGCCCCAGGATGCGTTAGCCATTGGAACGCGGCGGAGGGCCTCGGCGGAAGCCTTTAGGATGAAATCATTAACGGTAAATTTGATACCACCTTTTTCAGCCGGGAGTTCGGCGAGGCTACGATTGAGGCCGCTGCGGAGTTCCATCAATGGGGCTGCATCGACCTCGATCTGGAGGTAGAAGTGAGGTATCTGAGTTTTTGATTCGAGAAGCCGCTTGGCGATGACCCCCCGCATCGAAGAGACGGGAAGTCTGGCATCGGCATCGACGGGTACCGAGGGGGCAGCGGGAGTGTCTGGGGAGGAGGGAGTTGTTTTTGGGGGTGTCGCTGACTGGGAAGCGGATTGAGTTCCATTTCCAAGGGCTGCAAGGACATCTGCCTTGACGATGCGACCTCCGGGGCCGGAGCCTTGGAGCGAGGCGAGTGAAATCCCCTCGTTGGCCGCAATCTTGCGTGCGAGGGGAGAAGCCTTGATGCGGGCGCCGTCTTCGTCGACTGAGGATTCGGGCTCCTCGTCAGGTTCGGACGCGGTCGATGAGGTTGTTTTTTCGGTATCGCCGGAGTCCTCGGCGGGAGGAGGCGTCGGGGTGGTGGCACCTCCGAGATTCTCCGGTACGGATTCGCCCTCTTCACCGATTACGGCGACCGGCTGGCCGACGGCGACGGAATCGCCCTCGGCGACGACCAGCTTGAGGATCACACCGTCGTCGAAGGACTCGAGTTCCATGGTCGCCTTGTCGGTCTCGACCTCGGCGAGAATGTCGCCCGCAGCGACGGTATCGCCTTCGGATTTGAGCCATTTGATAAGCGTACCGGTTTCCATGGTATCGCTCAATTTCGGCATGTCGATGATTTCGGCCATTTGGAGAGTGGGTTGAAAGGTTTCGTTAAGGTGTTTCGAAGAAGGCTATGGGATATCGCGGATGGATTAAGCAAGGACCCGGAGGGCAGCCTCGGCGATGCGTTGGGCGTTCGGGAATTGATGTTTCTCAAGCGGATCGCAGTAGATCGCGGGGGCATCGATTGACGTTACCCGGTGAATGGGAGCGTCAAGATGATCGAAGGCCTTGAACTGGATCAGATGGGAAATCATCGCGGAGACACCGAGAAAGGGCTTGTTTTCGTCGACGAGAAGGACCCGGTTGGTTTTGCGGACGGAGTTGAGGATGGTCTCCTCGTCGAGAGGGCGAATCGAGCGCAAGTCGACGACCTCGACGGAGATGTTGTGTTCAGATTCGAGCTGTTTGGCGGCCTCGAGGGCGGAGATTACGGGTCGACCGTGACCGATGATGGAGAGATCGGTGCCCTCGCGCTTGACATCGGCGACACCGAGAGGGATCAGGTATGGCTCCTCGGGGACCTCCCACGGTTGGCCGTAGAGGAGGGTGTTCTCCATGACGTAAACGGGGTCGTTGTCGCGGATCGCGGACTTCAGGAGGCCCTTGGCATCGTAAGCGCAGGAAGGACAGACGACCTTGAGTCCGGGGGTGTTGGCGAAGAAGTTTTCGGGAGTGTGGGAATGGGTTGCGCCGACATTGGTGCCACCGTTGGCGGGACCGCGGACGACGATCGGACAGTGCATTTTGCCTCCTGACATGTAGCGGACGAAGGCGGCGTTGTTCAGCATCTGATCAAAAGCGACGTAGGAGAAGCTCCAGAACATCAGCTCCATGACCGGACGCATTCCGAGCATCGAGGCGCCGATACCGAGGCCAATAAAGCCTGCTTCGCTGATCGGGGTGTCGATAATCCGTTTGTCACCGAACATGGCGTGGAGACCCTCAGTGACCTTGTAGGCACCGTTGTATTCGGCAACCTCCTCGCCCATCACGACGACCTGATCGTCCCGTTTGATTTCTTCGATGAGCGCCTCCTTGAGGGCTTGGCGGTAGGTGATTTCTCGCATCGGTAAGCGTAGTTGAAAGGGTTGTTCTCAGTAGTCGAAAAAGAGGGCACCGCGGGAGGCACGTTGTTCCGGATTGTCCGTTTCCCAATAAATATCCTCCTGAATGGTTTCGATTCCGGGAAAGTCACTTGCTTCGGCGAACTTCGCAGCGTCGGCGGCCTCGGATTTGGCATCCTTGTCGATCGAGGCGAAGGTCTCGTCATCGAGGATGCCCTCGTCCACCAGTGTCTGACGGTAGATCGAGATCGGATCCATCGTTTTCTGGTACTTTTCGATCTCCTCCTTGGTGCGGTATTTTTCGGAGTTGGCGTCGGCGACGGAGTGGCCCCGGTAGCGGTAGGTCTTGAACTCGAGGAGGGCTGGCTTGTGCTCGCGTTTGGCGATGTCGAGGTAGTGGCTGGTAGCGTCACGAACGGTGTAGACATGGTTCGCGACAACGCTTTCCCACTGCATGTTGTACCCCTCGGCGCGGGCGGCGAGAGACTGTGTAAAGGCACTCGAACGGACCTGGCTGGTTCCCATGGAATACCCGTTATTCTCGATCACGTAAAGGACTGGAATGTTCCAGAGGGATGCGAGATTGAGGGATTCGTGGAAGACGCCCTGATTGACAGCGCCATCGCCGAGGTAGCAGATGGCGGCGCCTTCGACGTTGTTGTATTTGAGGGCATAGGCGAGACCGAGACCGAGGGGGGTCTGGCCGGCGACGATCCCATGTCCACCCCAGAACCGCCGGGAGGGATCGAAGAAGTGCATCGATCCACCCTTGCCGCGGGAGCAGCCGGTAGCCTTTCCAAAAAGTTCGGCCATGCATTCGTTCATCGACATGCCGACGGCGAGAGCGTGGCCGTGATCGCGGTAGGCGGTAATGATGTGATCGTTTTCCCCGAGAACCGAGACGGATCCGACAGCAACCGATTCCTGACCGATGTAGAGATGGAGAAAGCCGCCGATCTTGCCCTGCTGGTAGGTGCGGAGGGAGCGCTCTTCGAAGCGGCGGATGCGAATCATCTGCCGGAGCAGATCGATCCTTTGTTGAGTATCGAGGGAAGCGTTAACAGAGGCCTCGGAGGCAGCTTTCAATCTTTCCTGATCTGGGAGGAGAAGTTCTTGATTCATGAGACAAAGGTAAAAATCGGACGGTCAGAATTAGGCCGATGAGCCGAACTATGGGTCGGCGTTAAAAGCGGATCAAGGCGGAAAGCGAATCTCGGTCTGAAAGGATCCGGTCAGGACTGTCCGGGGCGAGACGCATTCGGGATGACGAGTTCGTAGGTCGCGTGGGGTTCGTTGCCCGCAGAGCAGTCGGCGCGGAGGCCGGCGAATCCGTTGCGGTATTGATCCCAAACCGGCCAGACAAGATGGTGGTCGGTGGTGGGGATTTTGAGAGTGTTGATCTCCTCGCGGGGGAAGAATCCGAAGCTGCCTTCCTCCATTCCGGCGGGTAGGAACGGAATTCGAGGGATGACCCGAAAAAGGAACATCAGCCAGTGTTTTTCGCCTTCGTAGGCCTTCTCGGCGACATATCCGAAACAATGCAGGTCGTTCGTTTCGATTTTGAAGCCGGTTTCCTCGATTGTTTCACGGGCGGCGCACTCGTATGGGGATTCGCCCGTATCCATGTCCAACTTACCTCCGACTGGACTCCAGCAGTCTCGGTTGGGGGCCTTCAGGCGGCGGATGAGGAGGAGGTCCTCCCTCTCGTTTTGAATGAAAACGAGGGTGCTGATTCGATAGGGAAGTAGGTTGGGTTGAGTTGAAATCATTGGATCAGCCAACTATGTCGAGAAAAAGACTCATTTCGCCAGTAAATTTCAGTTGCCTTCCCTCCGATCACTCTGAAACGTTCAATGCATGCTGAGGTTTCCCCAAGTCTTTATTGCTACTACCCTCGTTTTGATTGGTGCCGTCGACTCAGTTTTCGGGCAAGCGGTTGATCCCAAAGACTTCCCCGTCCAGATCGACAAGATCAATTTTCTTCGGGGTATTGGAGATTCAACGCTGGTCGAGGTTGAGATGAAGGTGGAGAAAGCGCCCCCCGGACTGCAAATGCGGAATCCCGAGTTTATCGACGACGTCGACGTCCGTTTCACGATAGCCTTTGAGGATACAAACCCGGAATCGGAGGATGAGCGTTTTCGTTATTTCCAGTCCGAAGTGAAGATCGTGACAATGGAGCAACGAAAACGGTACGTTGTCTATTTCTTTTTGCCGACCGAGATCCGTGACCGGGACGACCTTCCGCGTGACCCGTTTGCCGGGTTGGTGGAGATTTCGATCGGGGGGCGGGCGATCCCGATTTTGAAAGACAATGTGGTTGGTGCGATTAACGCCAAAAACATCGAGAGCTTTCTCTCAGCGGCGAATCGAAATGCTTCTTCGACCGAGGGGCAGATGCTCTCGATCGCTGAGTTTCCTTCTTGGATTGTCGTCAGTTCTCGCCTCAACGTCGAGCGGATTCCACCGCTCTACCCTCCGAATCGCTGATTCAAAGTGTTCTTTGGACGGTGTCACGACTACCCATCTCCAAAAAGGGCTGCTGAAACTTCACTAGTAATTTGAATGGCAACACAAAAGCATCTGGTCTTTAACTGTGGCGCAAGTCACGTGACTGCGGCCCGTTTCGAGGGTGGAGGTCAAGAGCTTGTAATGTCCAAGCTGGCAAACCGTTCGCTTGATTACGATTACACCCAGGAAGAGCGTTGGATACCGGCAATCCTCGCCGCGATGCGGTCGATTGTTCACGATGATGGTCTCGGAGGAAAGGCGCACGTCATTCTACCCGGGTTTTTGCTCCTGACGAAGATCTTCCGAATTGCCCACGTTGACGAGCGCAAGCGGACGCAGATGATTGCATTCGAGGCGCAACAAAACATGCCCTATCCGCTTTCGGAGGTCGTTTGGACCCATGAGGTGCTCTCGGACGACGGGATTGAGACGGAGGTGCTTTTCATCGCGGTGAAGCGGGAAATAGTGGGGCGCCTGTGCGACGAAATGGGACGAGTGGGAGTGACGCCGGTATCTGTGGGTGCATCTACCGTGCTCGACCGGAATGCGTTCCGATACGTTTTTGGAGATGGGGAGGGCGATGCCCTGATCGTCAACATAGGAGCACGGGGCTCGAATCTGACCTTTATCAGCGACGATGGATTTTTCGTTCGCAACATCAATTACGGAGGTAACGCCCTGACGCAGGGGGTTGCCGATGCAACGGGCTCGGATTTTGGCCCGGCTGAGCAGTCGAAGTTGAAGCATTTCAGCGGCGAGGGCCTGATCGAGGGTTCTCTCGTCGAGGCGATTGACAAGCGGGCGACCGAATTTCAGCGCAAGATCGGCCAGGAGATTACCCGGTCGATCGTGAGTTACCGGCAGCAGCGGAAGGCTCCTGCTCCGAAGCGTATTCTTCTGGCGGGGAAAGGATCGCTCCTGCCGGGTTTGGCTGAGTACCTCGAGCAGGCGCAGAAGGCGACGGTGGAGTCCTTTGATCTCGCTGGGCATGTTACATTGGGCGACGGAATAGTTCTAGGAGAAGATCGAATCGCGGTGACGGAAATGTTTGGTCTCGTTGCCTCCCTGACGGGGGGTGGAGGGTCTTTCGTTCACGTTGATCTGCTGCCGTCAGACATTCGTCAGCGGTCTGAGTTCAAGAAGAAACTGCCATTCCTGTTAGTTGCTGCTCTCGGAGTGGCGGTTGCTCCCTTCCCGCTTGCCCTTGCCTATGGAAAGGCGGCTGAAGCAAAGACCGACGAATTGAAACGGGGGCGAATTGTTGAGACCGAGCTACGGCAGCAGTTTGGGGCGGTTGAGGAGAAGCTTTCCCTGTTGGCAGAGCGTGAGGATCTGGTTTCGCGGTTTGAGAATCTGCAAAATTCCAGATACAACTGGATTCGATTGTTTTCGAGCCTGCAACTCGCCCTGTACGAGGCTGGCGATGCCTGGTTGGACGAACTCGAGGTTATCCGCGAACAGGCCAAACCAAGTTCGACCGGAGAGGCACCCGATCCCGAATTCCGCCTTCGACTGGCGGGACGCATGCTCGTGCGGGAGGCGGGTTCCGAGGTAGTTCTGGGTCGCGATGACATCATCAGGGAACAGGAACTATTGACCTCGCGGATTCGGACCCTCTCGGAGAAGGTTGAGACGCTGGAGCTTGTTGATACGCGGCTGAGCTTTCGAATTGATTTTCAGTCGGTAGGCGAAGGTCTCCCTCTCTTGCCCTTTGAATTGGTCTATCGGGTTCTTCCGGAGACAGAACTTTGATTGAAGATGGCAGTTAACAAACAAAAGATCGTTGTCGGCTCGGTACTGGGTATTGCCGTTTTGGTTTTTGCCGGTGGTGTCTATCTGGCAATCTCCAACAAAAGCGGAATTGCGGAGACCGATCAGAAGATTAAACGGCTCAACTCGGACCTGAGGGCACTGGCGGCCGGACCTGCGGCCCCGGGGGATCCCGATCAGTTGATTGTCCCTTCGGAAGAAAATCTGGCAGTGCTGGACGAACGGATCGCGTCCTTCGATGAGAAAATTGAGGAGTTGAGGTCATCCTTCGCGACACCGGAAGACTATTTCGATAAAGAGGTTGACGAGTTTAATTTCCTTCCGCGGATCCAAGGCTTCGTTAGTGAACTAAGGGATCGTTTTGAAATGGTCCCCGGATTGTTGGAGGAAGGCGAAGTGACTTTGGAAAATCCGCAGGAGGGCTTTGGATTTGGGCTCTATCTGGGTTCGGCCGCGACGCCGGAGGATGCGCTCCAGCGTGAGCGTATTGATCTGGAGCGCCAGATCGTCGGGGTCTTGATGAACGAGTTGATTGGGTCCTATGCGGGAACCAAAGGCGGCAAGCTGATCGAGGTGCGTCGCGAGGCGATCGGCAATGAGGAGGGGGCTGGAGTCACCCGCGGGAAGTCGCGGGCGGGGTCGGGTGTCTTCACGTTGTCGGATCTGGTCTCGGCGCGGAAAGACGGTGCAATCCGGACACTTGGATTCCAAATAACGTTTGAAGGGGATACCTCGGTTTTGCGAAATTTTACGAACCGGGTGATGGATCTTCCGTTCCCGATGCGGGTTGCCAGCGTACGGGTTAGCCGGGTGGTCGAAACTACCAAGGCCCCGACATCGACGGGGGCCGGAGACGGTCTGGCTGGACTATTCGGGATTCCGACGGGCGACGACGCCGAGGATAGTGAAGAGCCCTCGTTTGATGATACCCCGATAATCGAGGACAACCTCAGTCGATTTTCGGTGATTCTGGAGTATATCGAGATCGATTTAAACGCGGTCGGTGGGGATGAGCCGGAGGAAACGGAGGGTGCAGCCTGAGAGGGAGACGTCGACCATGAAAGCTTACGATAAAATTGCTCTTTTGATCGCGATCGCCCTGCTTGGTGCGAGCGTCTATCTTAGTCAGAATATTTCGACCACGACGACGCTTGTTGAGGTTTCTCCGGACGGGGACGTCTTTGATCCCGGTTCTTTACCGGATTTGAATTTCGAGTCTGCCGGATGGTCGGAACCGCAGCCACAGTCTGAGGATGGTCTCTGGTTGTATCGGGTTTTCACACCGCCCATCATGTACAACAACGAGGGCAGGCTGCGAGTGGTTCCACCGATTCCGCCGACCCCGCCACCACCCCCGCCGCCATTACCCCCGTTTGGGGTAAAACTGGCCCGGGTGGATTCAGAGCCTTTCCGTTTTCGACTGGAGTCGGTATTTGAGGGCGAGAACGCTGAAAATATGTCGGCTGCACTCCTGATTTTTGCTGACCGCGAGAGTTCGATCACGCAGGCGCCAACATTTCGGATGCGTCCGGGGGAAACCAACACCGAACGGCAGCTTCGGGTTGATCGTCTTCGCCGCGAGGTCGAGATGGATGATGGTGGGGGCACTGAGCGGTCTTATTATGCCGACGTGACTGAATTGAGGACGGGTCGAACCGTCAGTTTGAGGAACAATGAGACTGTTTTCCTCGAGCAGCCGACAGCCTTGCTCGAATCGACTCTCGGTACGGGCGAGACCGTGCAGGTGATAGCGGTCGGAGATACCTTTACGATGAACGCAGGAACTGAATCAGAAGGAACCTACACGGTTGAGGCATTAGATCTTGAAGTCCCCTTGCTGATACTGGTAAAGACTGCCGGATACTTGGAAGATCCGCAGAAGAAACAGCTCAGGGTTGGGATCGATCCCGATCCGGCCTCGGAAGCGGTTCCCCCCGAATCAAACGACACGACAACGACATCGCCAACATCCACCCCAATCGGTCCATCATCTCTGGAGGACCTCTTCAATTAACAAACACTCTTGACACCGGAATGAGAACAAACATAACCTCTAAGCGATATGGCGTCAGCCGCAAAGCCCTTTTCATCATAGGGCTGATAGGCACCTCGACTGCCCTGACCACGAGCTATGCCCAAGAGAACGGATCAGATGACCGCGTTTCGATGATGGCATCCGTCCTGAGTCTGTACGACAAAGGTGAATACGCGCAGGCCTATGATCAGGTCCTGACGTTGGAACGGGCGGCCCCTGGCGATGCCAGTGTTCAGCGCTGGAAGGCACGCATCGAAAGCAAGCTCGACGTCTCAGGGGGGTTCGCTGAACGTGAATCTGTTGATCGGGTCAATTTAACAGCGGATACTGCGACGCCGGTTCCGGCAACGTCTGCTTCGAGTGCTTCTTCAGCGGACAGTCTCTTGCAACAGGTTGCCTCTGCGCAGCAGGGCAAGGTGGATGATGCCTACGATGCGCTGGACCGGGCCGACGCGATGTCCCGCAACGGCCAGTTTGCGGATGCCCGCAATCTGTTGAACGCCACCCTCGCAGGACTCCCTGTCAACACGGGAACGGAAGCGGTTGTGGACGAAATTGAGGATAGCTTGCGAGCAGTCTCGGTCGCTGAGGCGACGAGGCTGCTGGAGAATGGCAAGGCGACCGAGGCTCGGGTCATCCTCCGCGAGTTCAAAGCCGACCCGAGTCAGGATTCGAGGCTCAACGCAAAGGCGGATCGATTGTTACGTGCTTCTGCGAACCCCTACGCACAGGATCCAGATCGTGTCAGCGGCGACTTTCGGGAAAAAACAGATGCGATTGAAGAAATGCTGATCAAGGGCCGGGCACAGTTTGTGAATGGCGATTACGAGGGCGCGAGGCGGACGTTCAATCAGATTGAGAGTGTCGACCCGAGTCACCTCGAGGCAAAGGCCTTCCTCCTCGAGATTGCCGAGCGTTACACCGAAGACGGCTGGATCGACCGTTACAAGACCCGTGAAGAGATGCTGAACCAAGTTCAGCGTTCCTGGCAACAGCCGAGGGTGTTTCGCGGAGTTGAAGACGGTCCGACTGACGTCGAGGGCCTGAACCAGACCCGTCAAAAGCTACAGGGCATTCAGGTGCCGCGAGTTACTTTCAATGGAACGACCCTGAAGCGGGCGGTACAATCGCTTTCTGATATTTCGGCCGAGTTTGACAACACGGGGATCGGTGAAACCCCCGGGGTTAACATGGTCGTGACCAGCGGTGGAGACCAGGAGCAGGTTAGCTTTAGCGTTCGTCAGGTGTCCTTGTTGCGGGTTCTCGATATTGTCGCGCAGCAAACAGGATATACCTGGGATGTCGTTGACGGCCTGGTTGAATTTTCACCGGGTGGCGGAAAAGGGCCCTCGAGGCTGGAGCGTGCCTTTATCCCGATCGCGAAGTCGACCCTCGATCTGATTACGGATTTCCAGACGGGCTCGGCTGGTGACGGTGCCGGTGGCGGAGACTTTTTTGATCCGTTTGCGGCCGGTGGCGGCGGGGCAGCACCTACGGGTGACGACCGTCAGGACGCCCTGATCGATTTCTTTGAGGCTTCCGGGATTCCGTTCCGTTCTGTTGAGGGTGCGAGCATTGTTCACCGGGGATCGCGTTTGCTGGTGAATCACACTGCGAGAGCGATTGACGAGATTCGTCTTACCTTGCGCGAACTCGATTTGACCGACCAGGTCGAGATCGAGGCAAAATTCATGGAGGTGGTTCAAGGGGACCTCGACGAGCTGGGCTTCCAGTGGAACGTGGGATACAATCCCCGAACGGTCGGAACGACGAGCACTGCAGGGTATGACCAATTCCCCGGTGGTAGCGGATTCCAGAGCCTCGCTCCGACATCTCCGACGAACTTCGGGGCGTTCCAGAGTGCGGCTTATGCCAATTACTTGAGTCTGTTTGGATTGTTCTCCGGGGCCGGTGGTATTGTGAACGATCCTGCCCCGAATGCTTTGATTCCGCCCCCACCAGGATTTACCCTCCCCCCAACGGGTCCGGCGACGAATCCGCAAACGGGTAATCCCTTTGTTTTCGGCGGAGCCCCGAACACAATTGTTCAGGAAACCTTTGTTCCGGCCTTTGATGCTTTTGGGCGGCCAGTTCGCGGTTACAACAGTGGTCGCGATGGAAACGCCTACCAGGTACAGGGCCCCGGCGGACGCCTGTCGTCCCAGTTTGGTGGACGCAGCAGCTCCTCAAGTTCCTTGATCATCGATTCTCCCAATGGTTCCCGCGTGGTCCCTGTTCCGTCCCCTGATGCCAATTTCCCCGGTATCCTTGATTTGGGCGAAGATGTCGGTTCGCTCTTCAGTACGATAGGTTCAATCGGAGAATATCAGGTCGAGTTTCTGATCAACGCCCTGCAGCGAAAACAGGGGACGGATCTCTTGAGCGCGCCTAAGGTAACGGTGATCTCGGGTAAGGCAGCCAGTATTGTGGTTGCCCAGGAACTGCGTTATCCAGAATCCTACTCGGAACCGCAACTGACGGCATCGGCGGAAGGCGGTGGTGGGGGAAGTGTTATAGGAAGTGGCGGTGGGTCCGCTTCTGTTGCGGTCGCGGCGGGTGTACCTGAAGATTTCATCGTTAGGAACGTTGGGGTGGAGCTGAATGTGACCCCAACGGTTGAGCCGGGAGACAAAATCAACCTTTCTTTGAATCCTCGTGTGACCGAGTTTGAGGGATTTGTTGAATATGGTGCACCATCGATCGCGATCGCGAATAACACTTCGGTTACTTCCCCATCCGGGTATTTCCAGCCGATCTTTTCGACCCGCAGTGTCGAGACTGAGATTACGGTCTTTGATGGTGCCACCATCGTTCTCGGCGGCCTGACGCGGGAAGAGGTCAATTCGTTTGAGGAAAAGATTCCCTTCCTCGGCGACGTGCCGGTTGTTGGTCGGCTTTTCCGCTCGGAGGGTGAGAGTGTTCAAAAGCGCAATTTGATGATCTTTGTGACGGCGAATCTCGTCAGCCCCGGCGGGTCGCCTTCGAAACAGCGAGTAGAGAACGTGCAGCCAAACGCGCTCTTCCAGTCACCGGCCTACGTCAGCCCAGGGGGTATTCTGAACCGGACTGATACGACAACGGACGCGCTCACAGACTAAGTCGAACACCGATTTCAAATTGCAAAGGGCGGATTCATCGGAATCCGCCCTTTTTCGGGGTCGTTTCCAAATCGGTATGTGGATCGGCGCGAGGGGGTTCCCTCCAGAGGGAACAAGTCGGGCGGGGGCCGAACAGCCGTCGGTGGTCGCCAGGGGGATGATTCAAGTCGCAGCGTAAATGGCCTGTTTGATATCGGTGAGGATATCCTCGATCTCTTCAATCCCGACTGAGAGGCGAACGTAGTCCTCGGTCACCCCGGAGGCAATCTGCTCTTCGGGGCTAAGCTGGGAATGCGTGGTGGTGGCCGGGTGGATCGCGAGGGACTTGGCATCGCCGATATTGGCGAGATGGCTGTGGAGGCGGAGGCTTTCGATGAAACGCTTGCCAGCCTCGAGCCCGCCCTTGATCCCGAAGCCGACGAGGGCACCGTATCCGTTCGAGAAATATTTGTTGGCGGCGGTGTGGTAGGGGCTGGCGGGGAGGCCGGGGTAGTTAACCCAGGTGACCCTTTCCTCGGCCTCGAGGAATCGGGCGACCTCGATGGCGTTTTCGCAATGGCGCTGCATTCTGAGGTGGAGCGTTTCGAGGCCCTGAATGTGCATCCAGGAGTTAAAGGGGGAGGGAACCGGGCCCATATCGCGCATGAACTGAAGCCGCATTTTCAGGATGAAGGCGACATTGGCACCACCCATTGGAGGAAAGGCCTGAAATGCGTCCCAGTGGACGAGACCGTGATAGCTGGGGTCGGGTTGTGTGAAGCCGGGAAATTTCCCGCTGCCCCAGTCAAAGTTTCCGCCATCAACGACGATGCCGCCAATCGAGGTGCCGTGTCCACCGATGTACTTGGTGGTGGAGTGGACGACGATGTTGGCACCCCATTCGAAAGGACGGTTGAGGTAGGGGGTGACGGCGGTGTTGTCGATGACGAGGGGGATACCGGCCTCGCGAGCGATCGCCGCGACCTCTTCGAAGGGGAAGATGTTGAGGCGGGGATTGCCCATGCCCTCGCCGAAAATCAGTTTGGTGTTCGGTCGGAGGGCGCGGCGAAAGGCATCGGGGTCGTCGACATCGACGAAGGAAACCTCGATCCCCATCTTCGGGAGGGTGTAGTGGAAGAGGTTGTAAGTACCGCCATAGAGCTGGGCGACGGAGATCATGTGGTCGCCGGCGTTGCAGATATTGAGGACCGTGTCAGTGATAGCGGCCTGGCCGGAGGCGTGGGCGAGGGCCCCACTACCGCCCTCAAGGGATGCGACGCGGGCTTCGAGGACATCGTTAGTGGGATTATTCAGGCGGGTGTAGATGTGGCCTAGTTCTTTAAGCCCGAAAAGGTTGGCGGCGTGTTCGGTATCGCGGAAAACAAAGCTGGTGGTCTGATGGATGGGGACCGCACGAGCCCCGTTGGCGGGGTCGGGGGCCTGTCCAGCGTGAAGGGCACGGGTGCCGAAACCGGTGAAGGAGGTGAGATTTTGCATGAGA
>CAZFLQ010000003.1:0-42544 GCA_964519935.1 uncultured Puniceicoccaceae bacterium
GGTCGGGCTGGAATACTGATCCCGCCGCGAAAGCCGGCTACTATCAGTCGGTTTTCCGGAGATATTGATCCTGGAGGTGTAACCCGGGGGTGAGCGTACCGGTTGCCCCGCATAGGCCCAGACTACACTATGCAAACAGCGCGTTTACCGGAGTTATGCCCACCGCATGGCTTTGTTTTCTCGACAGCTCGAGCATTGTTTCGTTGAAGGCTCGCACCCAATTTTGGATAACCCTTCGATCCCGCCAACCGTCACCTATCAGTCCGATATCTTCAGAGATCTTCAGCAATCTCGTGTTCTTGACGACCATATCGGTGGTGACGCCTGGCACATCATACGCTTCTTTGTTGAAGTTCCAGATTTCGAAGAAATATTCCTCGCCACGCTCGTACTCCTTCGCGGCAAACTCTATTGGGTCGGTATTTTTCACCATATCCCATTCTCGTTCATCTCTCCCCTCGGAGTATCCAAGGAATAAAACGAGGAAGACGATCGCTGCGGCAGAGGCAAATCCCTTGTAATGCTCAAGCATTTCTTAATGCATCACAAAACATTTTTCGGTCTCACCCGCGACACTCACCCCGCCTCGAGAATCGAGAGGATACGAGCCTCCATTTCGGCCGTCCCGATAGCCTCTCCGCCAAACGCAATGTCGCTGGTGCGCGATCCGCTTTCCACCGCTTTCCGCACCGCCGTCTCGATCCGGTCAGCGATCCCGCCTAGTCCGAAACTGAACCGCAGCATCATCGCCGCGCTCAGGATCTGGGCACAGGGATTGGCAATCCCCTGACCGGCAATGTCCGGGGCAGAACCACCGGCGGGTTCATACAGGCCGAAACGATGCCCGTGGCGGTTGTTGTCCAACCCGAGACTGGCCGATGCCAACATCCCGATCGACCCGCAGATAACCGCCATCTCGTCCGAGAGAATGTCTCCGAACATATTCTCCGTAAAAAGAACGTCGAACTGATTGGGCCGACCCGCCAGCTGCATTGCGGCGTTGTCGACATACATGTGCGAAAGTTCGATCTCCGGATACTCGCGGGCGAAAAATTCGGTCACCGTTTTGCGCCAGAGGATGGAGGTCTCGAGGACGTTCGCCTTGTCGACCGAACATACCCGCTTTTTGCGCTCGAGGGCAGTCCTCGCCGCCACATCGGCGATCCGCTCGATCTCACTGCGGCGGTAGACCATCGTATCGACCGCCTCGATGTCGCCATCCCCGAGGGTGCGCGTCGTCTTGGGTTGCCCAAAGTAAATCCCGCCCGTCAGCTCGCGGATGCAAACGATGTCGATCCCTTCCGGGATCCGTCCGTTTTTCAGAGGCGAGGCCTCGACCAGGGACGGATAGAGCAACCCCGGACGGACGTTCGCGTAAAGCCGAAAGGCCTTTCGCAAGGGCAGGAGGGAGGCCCGCTCCGGCTGCTCGGCGGGGGGCAGGGATTCCCACTTCGGGCCACCGACCGATCCGAACAAAATCGCATCCGCCTCGCTACAGGCATTAAGGGTTTCGTCCGGCAAAGCTTTCCCCCAAGCGTCGATCGCCGCCCCGCCAACCGCAAACTCGGCATATTCGAGCCCTAGACCGGCATCACCCGCGACCGCATCGAGCACGCGCAGGGCCGAAGCCATCACCTCCGGGCCAATCCCGTCGCCCGGCAAAACCGCAAATTTCAAGCTCTCCATCATTCGACCTGCTTGTCCACATATTCAGGGAGGAGGGTGTCGAGGGCCGCGAGCAGTCCGCCAATCGTCTCCTCGGTCTCGTCTCCCATGTTGGAAATCCGAAAGGTCTTTCCCTTCAGTTTGCCGTAGCCCGTATCGATCACGCAGTTGTAATGTGCCTTCAGGGCTTTGTTCATCCCGGCGAGGTCGATCCGCCGGGTGTTCTTGACGCAGCTCAACGATTTCGAGGCGTAGGCTTTCTGCGGCAACAGTTCGAGGTCGTTCCGTTCGATCCAACCATGGACCAGCGTATTCAGTTTTTCATGACGGGCATGACGGGCGGCAACACCCTCCGCCGCGATGTCCTCCAGCTTCGAGCGGAGCGCATTGATCAACGGGATCACCGGGGTCGAAGGGGTCATTCCCTTCTCGTGGTTTTTCTGAAATTCGATGAAATCGAAATAGTATCCCCGGTCGGTCATCGTTGCGGCGCGCTCGTGCGCCCTTTCCGATACCGAGAACAACGCGAGTCCCGGCGGCAGGGCGAGGGCCTTTTGCGACCCGGTCAAAAGAACATCGATCCCAAGGGCGTCCTTCGGAATCGGCACAACCGAAAAGGAGCTGACCGAATCAACAATCGATATGACCTCGGGAAATTCCCGAACCACTGCCATCAGTTCAGCCAGCGGATTCATCATCCCACAGGAGGTTTCGTTGTGAATGATCGTAATGGTATCGTAATCACCGGTCGCGAGGGCGGTCCGAACCGCCTCCGGGTCGACGTGGGAACCCCATTCGAACTGAAGGGCATCGGCCTCCTTCCCGGACCGCCTGGAAACGTCATACCATTTGTCCGAAAAGGCCCCGCACATGCAGTTCAGAACCTTTTTCCGCGTCAGATTGCGGATCGTCCCCTCCATCACGCCCCAGGCACTGCTGGTGCTCAAATAAACCGGATCGGTCGTTTCGAACAGGCCCTGCAGTCCGGGCTGGACCGCCTCGTACAGCTCGACAAAATCCGCGCTGCGGTGCCCGAAGACCGGCGTGGTCATCGCACGGTAGGTTTTTTCCGAGACCTCGACGGGTCCGGGGATAAAAAGTTTATAGCTCATGGTTCAATCGATTTAATAATGGTGTGGTTGTCGTCCCCGAGCGTGACCGTCCGAGGGTGCCAGTTCTCCGCCTCCCTCTCATCAACAACCGCAAAGGACATGATGACAAGCAGGTCCCCAACTTTGCCGAGATGGGCGGCCGCTCCATTCAGGGAAAAAGTGCCCGAGCCCTCCGGGGCCTCAATCGCATAGGTCTCAAACCGGTTACCGTTGGTGATGTTCCCGACCAAAATCCGCTCGTAATCCCGCAAACCGACGCGGCGCATTAATCCAACGTCCATCGCCAGACTGCCCTCGTAATCCCGCTGCGCATCCGTCACCGTCGCGCGGAGTATTTTTGATTTGAGAAGGTGCAATTGCATGGGCAAAGGATTGTCATCCTCGAAAAAGGTGGTTTTTGTCCATCCCAAAACCCCCAGCGAACCAAATCCATCGTGCCTTTTTCCGAACTTCGCGAGCGTCTGACCGAATGGCAGGACGAGTCGACCCGCTTCCTCGCGGACGTGATCTACGACCGGCGGCGGGGGCGGGCCGCTGACATCCTCGGCGGATTCCTCTTCGCCCTCAGCCTTCTCTTTGAGCGCATCGTCAGTTTGCGTTTTTGGCTCTACCGCCATCGCATCCTTCGGAATCAGCCCCTCGGGTGTGTTGTCGTCGTGGTCGGCAACCTCACCGTCGGCGGGACTGGGAAAACCCCCGTGGTTGAGCGGTTGGCCCGCGAATTCCAGGCCCGCGGCCGCAAAGTAGGCATTCTTAGCCGCGGTTACAAGAGCCGCAAGGAACCCCTCTGGAAACGGTGGTGGCGGTGGATTACCCATACCCCTGCCCCACCGCCAAAAGTCGTCTCGGACGGGAACACCGTCTTCCTCCGCCCCGAGGAATCGGGGGACGAACCCTACATGCTCGCCCGCAACCTCCCCGGGGTACCCGTCGTCGTCGACAAGAACCGGGTTAAGGCGGGCAACTTTGCGATCCGGCGTTTCGGGGTCGACATCCTCATTCTCGACGACGGGATGCAATACCTCCCCCTCAAGGGGCGCCATAACTTCCTCCTCGTCGACCGTGGCAATCCTTTTGGAAACGGCCGCCTCCTGCCCCGCGGGATCCTCCGCGAACCCATTCGCAACCTCCGCCGGGCCTCCTGCGTTTTTTTTACGAAATCCCGCGGCGAACGGGATCCCGACCTCGAGGCACTTGTGCAAAAGCACAATCCCGGGATCGGAATGGTTGAATGCCAACACGCCCCAATGTCCCTCCGATCTCTTGACCGATCCCTCGAGCTGCCCCTCAACACCCTTCGCGGGAAACGGGTCGGATCCTTTTCCGGGATCGCCGTGCCCGAATCGTTCGAACGCTTTCTCCGCGACCACGGAGCGACCATCCGCTACAACCGCCGCTTTCTCGACCACCACTGGTTCACGAACCACGAACTCGATCTCCTTTTTGACGGAGCCCGCCGCGCCGGGGTCGAGTTCATCGTCACAACCGAAAAAGATGCCGTTCGGATCGACCCAACCTTCGACCCCGGGATTCCTCTTTACTTTCTCCGGCTGGAGATCGGGATCCTCCACGGACACGATGTCTTCGGAAGCACGGTCGACCGGATCTGCTACCCGGAACGGGGTTGACACCGCAATGTCAGTCAATTCAGCAGTTAGTCTCGATGAAATTCTCCTCTCCCACGCTCGCAGTGATCGCCATTTCGGTATCGCCGTTTATTTCATCCTTCGGCAACCAAACCGGCGTATCGCCCGTGCTTGGACCGGGATCGGATGCAACTTACCGCGATCCTTTCCAAATAACCGCCGGGGGTAGGTTTAACGACAACCTATCCGAAGGAACCCTCGAGCTACTTGCACCGATAATTTCCAACCAGGAAAACATGATCGGTATCAACGGGCGATTTCGATTCAACGACGACGACCAACAAATGGCCAGTGTCGGCATCGTTACCCGTTTCCTTCTCGAAGACCCTGGGGTCGTTCTGGGCGCCAATGCGTTCTATGACTACTTTAGCTCACCAAACGACAACAGCTTCAACCAGTTCGGATTTGGGGCGGAAGCCCTCAGCAAATGGGTGGACGCACGATTCAACTACTACCTTCCCGAGTCCAAAGACGTGGTCCTCGACTCAACCACGAGCACCCAAACGACCTCTTCCGTTTCCGGAAACCGCCGCACCACGGTCACGACCACCACGGAAACCCTCCTGATTGAGACTGCGGTCGAAGGGTGGAATGCTGAGATCGGTCTGCTCTTGCCGTATATCGAGGAGTGGCTCGCGGTCAGGACCTTCGTCGGATACTCCTCCTACGAAAATCCGTCCACAAACGAAGATGACTTCGAGGGTTTCAAAGCGCGAATCGAAGTGCGTCCCGTCGATGCCGTCATTCTGGACGTAATTTATCACGAGGATGATCGTCTGATGGGCTCCAACTGGACGTTTGGAGCTAGAGTTTCCGTTCCCATTGCGGTCGGATCCGGTGATGTCTTCAGCGGCGTCGGGGAAAGCTTTCGTAGCTCGAGTGCCTCCCTCCGCGCGAGGATGACCGAGAACGTCTTACGGAGTCCGGCAACCCTCGTCGTATCCGCAGCCCAAACCCGGACCACAACCACCTCCACGACCCAGACCATCCCAAATAACACCCGAACAGTGCGCTCGGCAACGAGCCAACCCGTCTCGCAGCCAGCGCCCGAAGATCCGGCACGATCCAAGAACGTTGCCGGGACACCACCACCACCACCGGCCGATGACGAGGAAGATGAGGGGGTAGACAATGGGCAGTATCAACCACCTCCGCCTACGGAGTTCCTTCCTGAACCACCTGAGGGAGGTTTTCCTTCATTCGACGATTAGATTAAAACCACGTTTTTGTCCGTCCGGGATCCATTGGCGTTGGATGTCCGGCTCGACAAACCGAACTTCCGTGATTCGAAAGACGATTCGGTTTGGGAACTGCGCTGCCCTCGACGCGCCTCTGGTCGGAGCCGTCTGGGCATTCGTCCTGTCCGACCAACAGGCGGGTCCGATTCCCGCCTTTTCGATAACAATTGTGTCCGTCTCCATCTGGCTGGTCTATGCTGCCGACCACTGGATCGACGGACAGCGTGTTAGAGACATTCCCCGCGCCCCGCGCCATGCCTTCGGCCGGGAGCACCCCCGAACCTTCGTATCCTTTTGGATCACCGTTCTTCTCTCGACCGTCACCGTCGCATTTGTTTTTGGGAGCGCACGATTCCTCTTTCGCGGGCTTCTTGTCCTGAGCGCGGCGATTCTTTACTTTATCCTCATCCACTCCTCTCGCAGCATTCGGATTCGTTTCGCAGCATTCGGATTTAAAGAGGTTTCAACCGCAGCCTTTATGTGGGTTTCCACCGCAGCGGTAGCACCGCGCGAACCGGTTCTCTTTCATCCCCTTGCAATCGGTGCCTTCAGTCTCTTCCTCCTCAATGCCCTCGCAGTGAGTCGGACCGAACGCAATCCGACCGATTCGGTTTGGGCAAAGCCGATGGTAGCCCGGGCCTGGCTCGTCGCCGGTGTGATCCTCTTGGGATTCACCGCGCCCGGATACCCTGTCCTCGCGATCGCTGCGGCCGTTCTTCTCGCACTCAGCGCGATTCCGGGTCTGCTCAACCACTATCCATCCCTCGCCGATCTCGCCATCGCAATACCTCCATTCCTTTCGATTCAGACAGGTATTCGATAGCCGCCATGAGGACTGCGCTTGACGTTTAGGACCTCAATTCCCACCAATTTCCCCATGCACCTCGCTACTCTTGACTTCGAAGGCGTTCTGATTCCGGAAATCTGGATCAATCTTGCCGAAAAAACCGGTATCGACGCCCTCAAGAGGACGACCCGTGACGAACCCGATTACGATAAGCTCATGCGCTATCGACTGGAGATTCTTGACCAACACGGTCTCGGGATGCGTGAGGTCGAGTCGGTCGTCGCCGAACTGAAGCCCCTTGATGGCGCTGCCGATTTCATGAAATGGCTCTGCGGACAGACCCGCGTCATCATCCTTTCCGATACCTTCGAGGAATTCGTTCGCCCTCTCTTGCACCACCTCGGGAACCCCACCCTCTTTTGCCACTCGCTCAAAATTGAACCCTCCGGTCGGATCGGTGACTACCAACTACGCCGGACAGATCACAAGCGAAAATCAGTCAGCGTTTTCCAACTTCTTGGATTCGATGTAATCGCCACTGGTGATTCCCACAATGATCTCTCGATGCTTCGCTCGGCCGATCACGCCTGCCTCTTCCGTCCAACCGACGCTTTCGCCTCCGCCAACCCGGATCTTCCCGTCGCCTACGATCATGATGCCCTCCGCAAGTTCTTCGAACCGCTCGTCAGCTAAAACCCGATTCCAGCGCCTCGCTATCGCCCTTCTCTTCGGACTGAGCCCAGTCCTCTCGGGGTGCGTCGCGGTGGCCGCTGGCGGTGCCGCCGCCAGCGGGGTCGCCTACCTCAAAGGGGATCTCGAAGCACACCTTGAGGCTCGCCATCACGTCATTTTTCGGGCGATTGAGGAGAGTGTCGAAAGCTTCGGCTTCTTCACCCTTGAATCCGTCCTCGACGGGGCTTCCGGGCGCATCGTTGTCCGAAATACGGACGACCAGAAGATCACCTACCGGGTAAAGCCCCTCACCGAGGGGGTATCCACCCTCAACATCCGGGTTGGAACCTTTGGGGACGAAGCCCTCTCCCGCGATCTCCTCAGCGATGTCCGGGCACGCCTGAACCTCCGCTGAATCAGTTTGCCATTAGTCTCTCGTTCCCGAAACTGAACTCATGGCTGCTAGCTCCGCAAAACGAAAGACCGAGGAATCCCTTTCGAAGATTCTGTTTCAGATCGCTACCAGCGTCATCTCATTGTCCATCGTTGGTGTTCTCCTCGGTGCTCTCTACCTCCTCAGTGTCCGCCCGGTCGAGGGTATAGACGAGGACAAACCTACAGCGACTGCCGAAGACGTTTCGAAGAAGCTGGCGGCTGCTCTGAGGGGTGATTTCGAAAATAGCACCGAGACCTACGAAGGAATCCTCAGTGCCCTCCAAAAACCTCTCGTTTTCAGATACACCCCGGGCGGTGATGCCGGTTCCAGTTCTGACCGGATCGCCGAATTCAACGATATGATCGCTGAACGGAAAGGTACCGTGAGCCTTTCCGATGCCGATCTCAATCGAATCGCCGAGAGTGTTCTCCGGGTACGGGATTCGTCAACCGAGGTCATTCAAAAAATGAAAGAGCAGGGCGTTTCCTCCTACTCCGTCCCCACCTCGCTCAACTTTCGGATTGAAGGAGACACCCTCCAAATCGCATCGACCCTCAAGGTCAAAAATCTGCTGATGGAAAAGGAAATTCTCTTCATCACACGAGGGACCTTTCGCCAGAGGACGGGGGCGGCTTCGGTGACCTACCATCCTGAATTCGTTTACTTTAATTCGGTCCGGGTTCCCCCTCCCCTCGACGGAATCCTTGCGGGCGGTCTCATTCAGCAGTTCGTTCGTGGAATTTTCACCTCTGCCAAAGGTGCCAAACCGAAAGCTCCCCGGCAAGTCAGCATCGAATCCGAGCGCCTCGTCATCGCCCTCTGACGAGAAAGCCGTTTCCCACGCAATCGCCCAGGCAACCGTCCCATGTTCCCATTACAACGCTTCTCCCTCCCTGGCATTGTCCTTTACATAATCGGATCATCATCGCTTTTTTCCCAACCGGTTGAGACCCCTTCGACGGTAAATACTTCACCCTCACCCTCAATTCAACGCTTCCGCGCAGGTGGATTTGAGGTCGTCGCAACCAGCTCCAGTCCAACCGTGCGGATTCGAGATGTTGGCAACGCTCTCCAGAACCTGACCGCACGGATGTTCAATCCGCTCCCGTCCGATTTCCCCAATCCCACCCTTCGCCTTGCCCCGGAAGGACTTGGCGGGCTCGCCCCGGACGAACCCTATCGCATCTATGCCGAATCGCGCGGTGCCGTCGGGGTTGTTGTGCGCTGGGATGAGTCGACAGCCTTCTCAACGTTCTGCGATGCCCTCACCGAGGTTTGGTTGACGCAGATCGCAACCTACCGTCAAAAATCCGATAACCCTGTCAAGATCCCCGATTTTCTCAGTCGTGGGCTCTCCCTCCAACTTCAGGTCTTCCTCCGCCCGGCCAGCCGAATCTTCCTTCAGGAACTGGGCAAACAAACGCCGATCATTCCCCTTGACGATCTCTTTCGGACCTCCAGCGCGGAAGCAGATTCTATCGAATACCGGGTCAACGCGTTCTGGTTGATCGAACTCCTCAACCTTAACCTCGGACGACCCTCGATCATCCGCGAATACTACGACGGTATCCTCGTCGGAAATCCCCCCCTCGAATCGCTCCAAAACTTTGCCCCTGCCCTCCGACGGGACGATCCGAACCTGTCGCTCTGGTGGTCTGTCGGCTTCAACGAGCTTGTTCGCCAGGACATCCGTCCAGTGGAAACCCGCCGGGAATCACTCGCCAGGCTAGCCCGTTTTTCCAAATTCGACCTTCTAATCGAAGGTCAGGCCCAGTCTGTTAACCTTCGCGATATTTCGAACTATATCGACAACGACGAGGTTCGTAGACTCCTCCAGATGCGGTTACGCGAACTCCAACAATCCCTACCCCGCGTTCACCCTGTCTTTCAAAATGCGTCGCTGGCCCTCGCATTGGTTTTGCAATCGACTCTCGAAAGCGACGAGAAGGCCCGCACCGAAGCAATCGAGGCCCTGCAAAAAGAGTGGACCGCTGCCACCCGGATCTCCGCCACGATCGACTCCGTGATCACATCAAGGTGATTTTACCCCGACGCCTGACGGCCTGCCTCTTCAACGATCCACCTCGCAACAAACCTCGGGTTCAGCCTGTTGCGGGCAAATTCTCGGCAGGCAGCCTGCATCGCCTGTACCCGTTTTCGATCCGTTAGGACACCCGCAATATTCGCGACACCCTCTCGGATAGCCCCGATCGGAGGGAACTCCAACACGCGGTAAGATGCCGGATCGTCGAGGGGTACTAATGGATCGAAAGAACCAAACCCCGGCAAAACCTCCAGAAAATGTATCCCCGCAATTGGTGCAAATGGCTCTGGCATCTGCACCAATGCCGACCGCTCAACGACGAAGGGCTTACCCATCGCCATCGCCTCAAAAACCTTCCATGGATACAACGCGTGCGGGAAGGTGTTCAGAACAAGGATATCCGAGGTCAGGATTTGCCAGAGAAACCTCCAGTGATTGAGATTTGGATACACATTACGGTAGTCTTCGATTTCATGCTTCCCACGTGAGGTCAGGCGGGTAAAAACGCTCAGGTCCGACCGTCCCATCAGCTCCTTCGAAAAAGCATCCCGAATCGCGAAGTGGATCCCACTCGGGCCCAAGCGACCATCTCCAATCCCGGCCAAAGGTTCAATCCCCTCAAGATAGGGATTTTCGTATACCCCGACAACATGCGTCGCGTGCCTTCGGCGAATCCAATCCCGAACACCCGGCAACCCGAAAACCCGTCGATATAAATGGCTTTTCCCGAGAGTTGGGGCGAAAAACGAAAAAGGCCGCAGTTTCGGGATGTCTCCCTCCCGCCCATTTTCGGCGAGGACCCGGACCGCTAACTCACGATTCAAATTCGCCTTTAGATAGATCTCAGCCCATTCGAGACCACCGAAATCGAAGTCAAAGACATGGTCGCTCATGTCGATGAACAGTCGAACTCGATCAACCTGCAAACAGGCTCCCTCGTGCCCCCGCTTCCGATTTGGATCTCTCCGAACGGGACGCTCTTCGCCAATCACGACCGCCCCTTCGTACCGCTGCAAAGCCCGGAAAATAAAACGGAAAAACCCGGCCTCGCGGAGGTGCCGTGACTCGTAAAGTTCCACCTTCATGCTCTCTTCGATTCCTGAAGATTCACAATCACCGACTCCAGACAATCGACCAAATGGCGGTCACTCAAGTTCTCCAGGGCGAAGGCTCTCGCCTCCTTTCCGAGAACATCCCGCTGTTCATCACCAAGATTCAGAATTTCGTCCAATGATCGATGAAAGCCACCCGAATCCCCCGGAGCAACCCTCCGACAGGCCTTCACCTTTTCCAATCCATAGCCGCCTCGAATCGCGGCCGTCTCCGAAACCACTACCGGCAACCCTGACGCCAAGGCGTGGATTAGAAAAGTAGTTCCCCCTGAATATGAATTCTCCCGAACCGGTATCGCCGCAACCCGCGAGCTTTCAATTTTCTCCATCACCTCAATCAACGGGAGTCGCGCTTCTACCGTCAAATTGGGGGGAAAATCCTCAATCGACTCAAGACTCTCAGTCGCCCCAATGACGGAAACACTTCGGAGCGGATGGGCACGGGCATACTCTACCAAAACCTGAAAATCACGATTCCGATCCGCCCCTACCGACAAAACATCAATTGTTTTCGGTAACGAGCTCTCTCGCGCTGGCGGGAAGGAGTCTATCGGAAAGCCGAACGGAACGAAACGAACGCTCAAAACCTCAGGGCAAAAAGAATCCAACATCTCTCTCGGTTCACCCGACCCAAAACAAAAAATAGATTCAGCACGCGCCAGCAGGCGTCCAAGCCTCCTAACTTGCGAAGGCCGCGCGTCTAATCCCGGAGTGCCCATCGAGATCAGGATTACCGGACAGCGCAGGAGGCCCAGGCTTTTCAGGACCAGGATGGGAATACCCGGATTCCGTCCTACCGCGACCACCACGCCACAACTCCGGATCGTTTTCCAGCGGGAGAATACTCCCGCAAAGTCGCCTCCAATCCCAAAGTATCGAACCGTTAAGCGGCGACATAACCCAGCCAGCCGACGCCAGACCCACCGAGCCTCGCACCCGACCATTGCCACCACCGTCCACCCACGCTTCCCGAGAGTCTCCGCCCCGTAAAGCATATAGGACCCCAACGACCCCACTTGGCCATCGGTCAATCGTGGTTCAGTCCTCTTGTACAAAAACCCGATCTTCATCGCCCGTCAGGATATCCCAATTCTCTTAGATTGAGAGATTCACTTTCCTCAACCGCCTCAACCATCATCGCCCACTCCCGAATAACCTCACCGAAAACCTCCCTATCGGCCCGAATGGCCCTCCCTCGTCCCAAAATCCGATTCATTCCCCTCGTGACCTGCGTCTTCACTCTGTAGTAAAAAAACCGCAGTCCTTCGAAGGGATAGTCTTCATCTCGCCGGTTGGTAACTCGGATCAGTACCCAGATTAGCCAGCCAAAGATCAGATTCAATGGACGCCAGAAACCCAGAATCCACGGGCTTTTCGTGCTCACATTAATGCCGCCGTCCAGCTCCTTTCCACCCTTAGCCAATTGTCCATCAAGAAAACCCCCCAGACGTTTCCGAAACGCATCCGGGTCAGACTTCAACCACTCCATCGGAATCACCGTGAGGGCTTCAGCCCCAAACTCTTTCCGATAAAGGTCCAAAAACTTTTTGTAGTTTAGATGCTGATACAAACCGCGCTTTCCCTCATCCTGGACAAAACTCTTTAGCCCGCGGTGCTCGAATCCCTTCACCGCAACCCTGAAGGTGTAGATCGAAACCGCGTAATCGATCGGATTGCGAATCACGATCAGAATCCTTGCGGTTGGAAAGGACTCCGATAGACGCGCCGCCGTTCGCTCCCTGTCGATTGAAGTGTACCCGTGTGGGTGTCCCGAGAGCTCCTCATGACTAAGGATCAGCCCGCGATCTTCACGGAAACCCGGTGTGGCCCGGGCTTCCGCCCAAACCGCATCCCGGAAGGCCGCTGAATCGAATTCCCCATCGCTTTCAATCCATTCGATCAATCTGCGGCTTCGAGCCGACATGTAGAGAAAGTTCAAGTCTGTATTTGGAAAATACTGACGCTGCAACCAGGTGCTGGCCGACTTGTGAAACCCGACATGAATGTAGATTTGTGGATTCACCGGCCCTCCCTTCGGGGTGGCAAAATTGTCCTCCAAATCTGCGCGAACCAGTCATACGGACGGCGACTCAGCAGAAACACCGCTCGAAGATCCGCTCTCCGCTCCTCCCATCCGAGCCGCAACTCTCTTCGGGCCCGCAGGTCTCCGAGAGCCATCTCTTTTGCTCTTTGCACGAAAGCGGCTCCGGCGGCATCTCCAAAAAAGGCTCCGTGCTTTGCGATCAGCTGGCGGGCAACATCCAGTTGGCGCCCTGAACCCTTCAATCGGGCGGTAATACTTTCCCCATGAACCCGGTAATCCTGAATCACCTCGTCCAACAAAACACCGCGCCATCCCTTCGACGCTAAGGTCAGGAACAGGTCATAGTCCCCCTTTGCCCCGTTAAACGCCGGATCGAAACCAACCTCCCGCAGCACATCCATTCGCAAGAGCGAACACATGTCACAGTAGTTCCGAATCTTGAGCTCTTCGGGGTCAAACTCCGGAAAGTGACTCACCCCGTCCATCTCCCCGATGTAGGCCCGCTGCCCATAGACGAAAGCGACATCATCCCCACTGGCCTCCATCCGGTCAACCAGGCGCCGCAGTGCCCCTCGCCGCAAACAGTTATCCGCGTCCAGATTCAGGAAATAACGTCCCCTTAGACCCGCCAATGCCCGCTGTCGGGTCACATAGACTCCAAGATTTCGATCATTCCGCGCAACCTTCACTCCGGAGAAGCTCTCCGCTACCGCCACCGAGCCATCCGTCGAAGCGTCATCCCAAACCACCAGCTCAAAAGCAACACCCTCCTGCCCAAGGATGCTCTCAATTGCTTCACGAAGGTACTTCTCCCCGTTGAAGACCGGGATCAGCACCGAGACGGTCACCGCAGAATCTGTTGCGTCACCCCTCATGCTATCTTCCCCAAAAGAAGCTCTTCCAATCCACGCTTCTCGACCTCCCAGGAATACCGCGTTTCCGCCCGGCGACGCCCCTGTTGCCCCATAGAAACAAGCAGATCACGATTCCGCGCCAGACGAACCAGGTTTGTAGCCATCGCCCCCACATCGCCCTCATCCGAAAGCAATCCCGTCTCCCCCTCGACAACTGCCTCGGGGATCCCCGAATGCCGCGTCGCTACGACCGGGAGTCCGTATGCCATCGCTTCGAGAATCGCGAGGGGCAAACCCTCGGCATCTCCCGTCTCGGGATCAACCCGGCTGTGTTGGATGAAAATGTCCGCCTTCCTGAATTCCGAGATAACCTCGGGATACGGCAGACCTCCAGGCAATTGAACCGATTCCTCTAAACCAAAGGCTTCCACAAACTGCTGCGCCGCAGATCGAAGCTCACCTCCCCCGACATACCTCAACCTTAGGTTTGGGCACTCCGCGACAGCCCTCCGAAACGCCTCCAACAGCAGAATGGGGGCTTTTTTCGAGACCATTCGACCGACGGCCAGACAGCGAATCCCCTCCTCCCCGCCAATCCCGGTTTCAAAACCGACCGGCTCCGGTATCTCGATTCCATAGGGAACCACTTTTATCTTCTCACCCGGAATTCCCAGCTCCTCGAGGTGTCTTTTAAAATACTTATTGTTCGAAACAACAGCCTCACAATCAGCCTTCGCATATTCGAGGTATGCTGTTCGATACGCTGGATTCCGCAGGCGCGCAGAGGCATCGTGCCCATGCAAATGAACCAAAAAGCGTATCCCCGTTCCCCGGACCGCCCTCTGGATCGGCAGAGACGACCCTAGAAACTCACCCAAAAGAACCGACACTCCGGCCCGGCGCAAAAACCGTCGAATCGCAATCGCCTCCGGATCGAGGCCGAACTTCCTCGCGATTCGAATCCGAATCCACGCCCGCCTCCGCCACGCTTCCAGCTCAAAAACCGCCTCCGGCAGCCGCCAACCATGCTCCTGCACCGGCGAATCGACCTTTCCATAGATCACCGCTGCCAGATTTCCCAAACCTTCAATATGCCGCCGCACAAAAGTCTCCGACAGTCTTCCGATTGTTGGGGTGAAAATCGCCAGACGTTCGCCACTACAATCTGTCATCACGCCTCACCCTTTCCGCCCGTAATCAAATCCCGCAAGACCCAACCCCAGTAGCTCCATCGGGGTTGCGGCGTCGCCCGACACTTTCGCAACCTTGAATTCTTGTAATATAAAATATGTGACAAACGGCCAACGATTCCTCGTCGTCGCCGTCGAATCCGCAGCATCTCCATCGCCGTAAAGTGATAGGCCCTCGTGCTCAGGCCGCCCGTCAACATCCGCGTCAGGGGTTGATCGACCCGCTCGAAACGTACGCCTTTGTCGATTGCCCGAAACGCCCAATCAATATCAGCCGCAATCGTATACTCTGTATTATAGACTCCGACCTTCTCGTAAACACTCCGACGCACAAAGGTTGCCGGATGCCAAATCGGGGGAACGATTCCGAGTCGACCCCTTCGCCCTGGTTCCGGATCCCGCCGCTCGTCACGTCCGTCCGGATATCGCAAAAGGATAGAACCCGCGACAACACCCACCTTCGGGTCTTCCCGAAAGATCCTTCGGACCGGATCTAATGCACCTTCAATATAATGGTCATCCGCATTGAGAATCGCGACCACCGAACCGCCGGCTTCATGAATTCCCCGGTTCATCGCATCGTAGGCGCCCCCATCCTTTGCCGACAGCAGCCGCAAACGGCCGCTATCCTCACGCCCCGCGATTTCCCCAACCATCTCCGCCGTTCCATCGGTGGAAAGCCCGTCGATCACGAGGTGCTCGTAATCGATCCCGGACGCCTCCCGTCGGATACTTTCGAGAGTCGCCGGGAGAGTCGTCGCCGCATTGAGGGTCGGGGTGATGAACGTCAGCTCCATCTTCAACCTTTTCCGTCATGGAGAAGGCTATACAACCGTTCTCGAAGGTCATCTTTTCGGAAGGCAAGGAAGCGTTCCCGCAACTCCAGAATTCGTCCCTGATTGCGAGAATAGCTATCGAGATAGCGGAGAATTTTTTCCTCCAGATCCCCGAGGCGGAATTCGAAGAACTCTACCCAATCGTCGCGGTAAAGATCCGGTTCCTGACGAACATAGCCACATTCCTGCTTGAACAAAGCGACGGCCGAATAAACCGCGTACCAGTCCGCATGGACCTGTTCACCCCACCCCGGGGCGGAAACCGAGATTCGCGAATGACGAAGAACATCATCGAACCTCTCCTTCGACAAGGGATCCGTCTGAACTCTCAAACCGTTCCGTTCACCGATAGCCACGACCCGATCCCGGACTCGTTTCCGAAACTCGCCGAGAATGCCGCGCTTTCCGCTGCTCACGCAAAAAACATCCCACTCCCGATCCTCAAAAGGAATCGGATCCGCGCGATGGGAATCGACCGGTTTTCCAAGCGCACTGCTGAAAAAATCCCAGGTTAGCGTTCGAATCTTCGCATAATCCTCCTCCTCAAGTGCCGGCTCCAATCGCCCCCATCCCTGGCTACCGGAAGCGTCCGGAATGAACTCGTTGAAATCCACTGGCAAATCCAACGATTCCCGAATCCGGTCAAGGTGCATCCTCCAATTGAAAACCGGGTTGTTGTTCCAAGCCAGGTCACGGAAATTCCGGTTCTTGAGGACCAATCGAAGGTTCGGAACCTCTTTGAACTGCCGGAACCAAACCACACAAGAATCATTGCGCTCCAAAAGCAGGACCGGCTTGTTTTGTGCATTGATGAAGCCAATCTCCTCCTCCGTCAGGCGGGGTTTCGCCGTATTGATCATTGCAACGATCCAGTCAGCAGACCCCGGTCGCGAAACCCTCCGGAAACGAATATCGTCAAAGACCTCAAAACTTCGATCCGGCTGCGGCTGCGCATACGGAAAGTAACGCACCTGAACACCCGGTCGCAATCGGTTCAACACGCGATAGACCCGCTTCATGTTACCCTGCCCCCCAGGTTCCCAAGAGATTGCTCCAAAATCCCCCGAATCCTTGGTCCCGTCACTCCGTCCCCGTAGGGATTCGTGAACTGGAGACCCCCCCGATCAATTCTGCCAAGAATCTCGAGGGCCTCTTCAACGATCCGGTCCGGGTTCGTCCCAACCAAAGTGCTGCACCCCGCCGCCACTCCCTCCGGTCGTTCGGTCGTTTCACGCGTAACCAGCACATGCTTCCCCAAGCTGGGAGCTTCCTCCTGAACACCTCCCGAATCGCTGATGATCAGTGCCGCTGCATCCATCAACCGCACAAAGGCCGCGTATCCAACTGGTTCGCACAAACGGATCCGCCGATGGTTCCCAAGAAGTTCTCTGACAGGTCCGCGAACTTTCGGGTTCAAATGAATCGGGAAAAGTAGATGGAGCTGAGGTCGAGCTTCGAGGAGAGTAATTAGAGCTTTGCAGATACGATCAAACCCCGCTCCAAACGATTCGCGCCGATGGCCCGTCACGAGAACCCAGTCCTCCCTCAGTTCCTCCCGCTCCGACACCCAGACCTCAATCGTCGGTTCCATTCCGGTGGGAATTCCCGACCGAATGCGTTCCCTCGTCCACAAAAGGGAATCCACAACGGTATTCCCAACCACATGAATCGTCTCCGCACCAATCCCCTCCGTCCGAAGGTTCCGGAACCCGCTTTCGGTCGCGGCAAAGTGCCAGCGGGTCATCGGGGCAACCAGGCGACGGTTCAATTCCTCCGGCCACGGTGCCATCAGGTTTCCAGTCCGCAATCCTGCCTCAACATGACCGACCGGTATTCCCGCATAGAAGGCCGCAAGGGCTGCCCCGAAGACCGTTGTGGTATCACCCTGCACAAGCACCGCCGCCAGCGGATTGTCCGCAAACCAGCGTCCCATCGAATCGATAATCCGCGCCGTCAATCCTGCCAGATCCTGCCCCGGTCGCATCAGCGACAGGTTCACATCCGGAACCAACCCAAAGTGGGCCAGTGCCTGATCCAACATCTCCCGATGCTGTCCCGTTGAGATCAAAACCGGTCGCAAGGTCTGACTATCCGCGATCGCAGTATAAACCGGTGCCATCTTGATCGCCTCCGGTCGCGTCCCCACAACTAGCCCGACCGGTTTCCGTGCGCCCTTCGGCTCACTCATCGATCACCTCCAGCCTCCGATGTATCCAGCGATGCCGAATCGCATCCCTTCCACCGGTCCCGAGAGGATTTCGAACCTTCAAGGTTCCCACCTTTCGGTAGGCGAGAACGCTCCGGTTATTCTCCGAATGGATTGCGACTGCCAATTCCACCTCCCGGTTCGAAACATGCAGACCCTCCAACTCCAATTCAATCACTCCAGCCGGGTGCAACCCTTCCAGATCAGATTCCACCCTCTCGGTATCCGTCCGAAAGAGCGTTCCAAAGGCATCGCGGATCTCAGCCACCGCCACCGGCTTTCCAACCACCCCCGAGGTCACCTCGTATTCCATCCGAACCCGAATCGGCGCAAAGGTCTCAACAACCTCGACTTCCATCCCCCCGGAATCGAGGACTACCACTGATTTCAAGTCTACCGTCTGCAGACCCGTCGGTGTCGCACTGTCGTCTTCTCCAACCGTCACCCGCATCGAATTCCGCAAGAACCCGTCATACCGATAGGCGTTCAGCACCGTGTTGACATCACCACTCAACTTGACGAGACCGTTCTCGAGATAAAGCGCGCGGTCACAGAACCGCGCGATTGCCGAATCATTGTGCGAGACCAGGACGATCGCGGTTCCGGATTTGCGAATCTTCTCAATCCGGTCAAAGCACCGTTCCCGAAAGTCGGCATCTCCCACCGCAAGAACTTCGTCCAGCAAGAGCACGTCTGGATCCAGATGCGCCGCAATCGCAAAGCCGAGCCGAACCGCCATCCCCGACGAATAGTTTTGCACCGGACTATCGATCGCATGGGCAAGGTCCGCAAAGGCGACAATCTCATCGAACCGCGTCTCTACCTCCCGCCTTGACATCCCGAGAACCGCGCCATTCACGAAGACGTTTTCCCGACCAGTCAGGATCGGATTAAATCCAGCCCCTAACGCAATCAAAGCCCCCACCCGCCCTCGGATCGAGATCGTCCCGGCATTTGGCTTGATCAAGCCATTAAGCATCTTCAAGAGCGTCGTTTTCCCGGCGCCATTGTGCCCCACCAGCGCCAGCGACTCCCCCGGAAAAAGATCAAAGGAGATATTCCGGTTCGCCCAGAACTCTCCCGCTCGCAGATGAGTTTCTCCATCGATGATCCGGCGGCTTCCGACTACCGGAACGAGCTCACCGATCGAATCCCTCAACCCATACCACAGCGAGGTCCGGAGATCGCGGCAGAAAATCTTGCCGAGATCCCTGACCTCAACAACGGCTCCATCATTACGGTCCGAACTCTTCATCACATTCCCAGTCGTTCGATGATATGGGGAATAAAAATCCTGAAAAGAAGCCATGCCATCGGCAACAGCAAGAGGACTACGCCGATCACGATCAAGGAATCCAGCCAAAGTGTCGGGGGCATCCCCGTAACCAAATCCCGTGCCGTCTGTAAGAGTGGTGAAACCGGATTCAACCGGTAGATCGTCTGGACCCACGATTGTCCGCTGATAGGAAAGACCACCGGTGTGATAAACATCCAAAAAGTCGTGATCAACGTCAGCCCGCGTTGAATGTCATGGTAGAGCATTCCGATCGGTGCCAGAAAGAGTCCGAGGGTATAGCCGAGGAGAACCAGCGAGGCCGCCGCCAGCGGGAAAAGAAGGGCGCTCCAATAAAACGGTGGATGCAGCCAGAGCAAAACAGGCAACAACACGATCAATCGGATCAACATGTTGATCAGGGAAAGGAGAAGGCCCGCGATCAACAGGGCCTCCCGGGGAAAATTAACCTTCACCAACATTCCCCGACTACCGGTAATCATCTTGATCGGTCCCAATAGTGCCTCTGTAAACACCTGCCAAAGGAGGGTTCCGACAAAGACAAACACACTGTAACGAACCTCTGTATCCGGAAAATTGATCACATTCCCCGCTCGTAGAACCAGAAACGTTACCGAGGCCACAATCGGCGGAATAAACGCCCAAAGGTATCCCGCGTAAGATGCCCGGAACTGGGCTTTGAAATCACGCACCGTCAAACGGAGCGCCAGTTCCCACGAAGACGCCAAATCCGCAAGCATCTGACGAAAAAGGATACCCGGTCGGCGCAGGTAGTTGTCCGCCGAATAAAATCGGCCAGCTCGCGAATAACGGTTCTCAGTCGGAGGGTTCATTCAAGGCGAAATGGAAGTATCGCGGTAAACCCACAACCGCAACGACCGGAGGCCCTGAGGGCAACCCTTGAATCCGGCCTCAGCCTCCGTCCACTTCAAGCAGCTCCCTCGTTAAGACATCGCCGAGAGCTGATCCTGCCAGAGTCGCCTTCCAACCCAATTCCCGAAGAGCTTTCGAAGGATCCCCAACGAGATCGCGAGGATCGCTCTTCCTGAAAAACCGGGGATCAACCGTCAGGAGAACCTCTCCGGTCGCCCCATCGCGCCCGATTTCCCCCAGCCCCGAACCGACGAACTCTAACCCGATTCCGACCGCATGATAACAGGCGCGAAGATAGTCCCGTAATCCACAGGACCGCCCTGTCGCGATAACGTAGTCGCTCGCCCGGTCGACTTGCAGGGAACGCCACATCGCCACGACAAACTCGCGGGCGTGTCCCCAATCCCTCGCCGTATCCAGATTTCCAAGGGTCAGCACCTCGCCGAACCCATTCGCACGCCGCACCGCCGCCCGGGCAATTTTCAAGGTCACAAAGTTCTCTCCGCGCCGAATGGACTCATGATTGTAGGCAATTCCCGAAACCACGAACTCGCCGTGCGCTTCCCGGTAAACCCGGCAGATTTGGGTCGCAAAGGCCTTCGCACACCCATACGGACTCGACGGTCGAAATGCCGTTTCTTCGTTTTGCGGCACCTCGACGGCGGCCCCAAAAACTTCCGACGAGGATGCGTGATAGATGCGAGGGGACTTTGGCAGATCCTGACAAATCTCGAGAATCCGCAGGGTCGCTATCCCGATCTCCTGGACCGTCGACTCAGCGATTTCAAAACTCAACCCGACATGGCTCTGACCAGCCAGATGGTAAACCTCATCCGGAGCTACCTTCTCGAAGATCCGTCTCAAAGAGGTCGCATCGTGTAGGTCTGCATAGTGCAAAAACAGCCTTTTCCCATATATCTCTGGATTTCCCCGCAGATGCTCGATCCGCGACCGGTTGTAAAGGCTTGCCCGGCGGACAATCCCGTGAACTGCATAGTCTTTGGAAAGCAAGAGTTCCGCGAGATAAGATCCATCCTGACCGGTGATCCCCGTGATCAAGGCGACTTTCATTTCATTCAAATCTGTTCCAATCGCCCCGATTCCGGCCCAACCGCATCCATCTTGAGGTCTTTGAGGCGTTCGGACGGGACCGGTACTGATTTAACCATCCAAAAATCCGGATGCCGACGGACCTCTTCAACCGCTGCCCCATCGGATTCGACAATCGTTCCGGTCCACGAATCCCTGAGCAGCATCAGGCAGGTGCTCGATTCACGGTCGTTTTTCCTTCCAACCTCGATAAAATAGCACTCCTCGGAAATCACAAACGATGCAAGCTATTCGATGATCCCGTCTTCGCCAAATTGTGAACAAAGACGATGTTCAAGAGACGCGAGGTCATTCGATATATTTTTCGGTCGCGAATTATCCAGCGAGAGCTTTGGCCACCCCGTTGCAGATCTCCTCAACATCCAGCCGTACCATCTCGGCCGCGAGGGGCAAGGGGAGCAACTCGCGAATCACCTTGGCCGCAACCGGAAACTCTTCCTCCCTATGCCGCATCGACTTGTAACAACGCATAGTCGGCAGAAGGGTTGGCAGAGCCACACCCGCACCCCAGCCCCGATCATTCAAAAATCGAATAGCCAACTCCCGCTTCGGTGTCAGAACCGGAAAACTCGCAAGGGTCGGTTCGGTTCCCCTCTGGACCTCAGGGATCTCCATATCGATTCCAGACAGATAGGTTCGATAAAGCTCGGCCAGGGAATGCCTTTTTTTCGTCCAGGTATCCTGTCGGTGCAACTTCGTCCGCAGAAGGGCTGCATTCACCTCACTCATCCGGCTGTCGGTTCCGGTAATGAAGACTTCCTCCGAATCCCCAAACTGGCCTTGATTCGCCAGCATGTAAACCCGCCGGGCTATCCCCTCATCGCGGGTCGCGACAGCCGCCGCCTCGCCATATGCGCCCAAAGACAAACCGGGGGAAAACCGGAAGACCGCCGCGTGGGAAAAATTCCCAACGGGTATCCCGCCAATCGTTGAACCGACCGCATGGGACGCATCTTCAATCAGGAAAAGGTCATGTGCGTCCGCGATTTCAATGATCCTTTCCATCGCTGCCGGATAACCGTAAAGGTGAAGTGCCACAATCGCCCGTGTATGTGGATTGATCGCCGCCTCCAATTTCTCTGGATCAAGTGTCAAATCTTCCTCGCGAACATCCACAAACCGTGGCCTCGCCCCTGTCCATGACACCGAATGGGCAATCCCCACTGGCCCGATCGCAGGGACAATAACCTCCTCGTCCTCTCCGATACCGTTGATTCTCAGAAGCATCTCAAGCCCATCATGATAACGGGCACAGGCAATGCAAAAGTCGACGCCGATGTGCGTTCCGAACTCTCGCTCAAACGCGGCAACCTCGGTTCCTCCAATGAAAAGACCGCTTCGCATCACCCTACCGAAAGCGGCACCGAATTCGTCTCGGAGCTCATCGACCTGGGTGCGTGCTTTTAAAAGTGTATCAAACATTTGGGGAAGTTTTTGACCTGACGCCAATACTATTGCCTGTCTGTCACAGACGTAGCAATCCCGAATTTCAAGCTCTCGGTCGCTGGTTGACCCGCGCCATCCCTCCATCAATCGACCAAACCTGTCCAGTTACCCAGCCCGCATCCTCCGAAACAAGCCACGCTATCAAAGAGGCAACCTCATCCGGTTTACCGATTCGCCCCAGAGGATGCATACGCTCCGAGATCTGCCGGGCCTGGTCCGTCGCTAGAATCGGTTTCGACAGATTTGTATCCACCAACCCGGGCGCAACTGCGTTAACCCGAATGCCACGACTCGCATACGATGCTGCCGCGCTCAGGACCAGGCCGTTGATTCCACCCTTTGCCGCCGCGACTGCTTCGTGGGCCGGGAGCCCCTGGACCGCTGCGACCGAGCTGATGAAAACCAAACATCCACTTCCCTGACGATTCATCCGCTTCAACGCAGCACGCGCGGCGAGGAAAGCAGAGGTTAGATTACGGTCGATGGTGTCTTTCCACTCCTCGTCTGTCATCAGGTGGAAAGGCTTCAGCCGAATACCTCCAATCGCATGGATGTAGGCATCGATCCGACCAAGGTCCCGAACCGTCTCCTCAAAAACCGTCTCAACCGCTGCAGGGTCAAGCGCGTCCGCCGTGCGATGAACCACCCCCGCCGGAAGATTCGTTTCGATTTCGCCCCGCGAGAACCCCGCGACACTCCAGCCGTCTTCGCAAAGCCTTCGCGCAACCTGCGACCCGATGCTGCCGGTTATCCCGCCGATCAATACCTTTCCACCATCTTCCATTCAAACTAAGCAAACACAAGTTGCCGCGATCTCAACCCGCAGGCCCGGATGCCGCAGCGTCGCCTCCCGATCCGGGTCCAATCAGCACCGTCAAAACCCATAGCGCAGCGTCGCCCCGATCTGAACCGGGTCGGCAAGGGCCTCGTAACGGCGAACGCCTTCCCCATTGTCGAAAAGGAAGACCCGGTCCTCGTATTTTTCGTCCAACAAATTTCGCGCCCAAAGGCTAAATGTCCATCCATCCCAACGGTAGCCGAGGGTGGCATTCAAGACCGTGTAGGCATTGCGAATCTCGTCGTGGCTGTTCGATTCAAAATATCCGTCGCGACCTGCCAACCCCATCGACCCAAGCCAGCCTTCGATTCCCTGCTGATAACTCAAACGGAGATTCCAACTGTAAGTCGGCGCGTTCGCGAGATCACGCGCCACCACCCGTCCGCCGGGATCATCGTAGGCCGACCGCTCCGTCTCGAGTAAACCCAGACCGAAATTCAGGTCCCAGCCATCGGCTATCCGCAAACGTCCCTCCGTCTCCAACCCGTAGTGGTAAGCACTGTCGCCATTAACGGTCAGATATTGGAAAAAACCACCGGCACCCTCCGAGTCCCGAACCTGCACCCCATCGCGGTAGAGATAAAATGCGGTCACCCGCGTCGAAAGGCGCTCGCCAAACCAACGTCCCCGCAACCCAGTTTCAAAATTCCAAAGCGTTTCGTCCGAATAACTCAGGGGATTTCCCACCATCCGAAAGGTCGCACTGTTCGCCCCGCCTGCCTTATAACCACGCGCCGCACTCACAAACACCGTCCGCGCGGAATCGAGATCATGCTCAAGGGTGATCTTTCCACCGTAAAGAACGTCCTCCTGATCGCTCGTCCCCGACTCTAAAACCCCCACATAATAGCCGCTTTCGAACGATTCGGATGCAAACTCGACTTCCTGGTATTCCACCCGGGCTCCCAAGGTTAAGCGGGTTCGCTCGCTGAAATCATGGGCAACCTGACCAAACAACGCGTAGCCGTTGTTCACATAATTCGAATCCACATCAACCTGTCCAAACCCGAAAGACCCAGCTGCGGGGTCACCATCCCGATAGAGGATCGCGCTGTCTTCATCGAGAAGATGGAGGTATCCCCCAACCGACCATCGGTCGATCCATCCAAGCGCATCCGTCTCGGCGACAGAATCGAAACGCAGCTCCTGATTGAAAACCACCCGCGTCCGGTCCGTTGAAAGGAATCCCCGATAGGAATCCGGTGTCCAGTCCGCATCATAACTGTAAATCGAATCGGACGAGGTCGCACTTGTAACGGTTGTGAACCGCACCGCGCCCGGCCCTTCCCAAACCCCCTTGACGCTGCCCGCGAGCGATTCCTGGGCATCCCTACCGGGTTCATCAGAGAACGTTTCGAAATCCGAATTGGTCAGCGAAAACTCGTCATATCCATTGTCGACGTCGGCGTAGAACAACGTCCCCTCCCAAACCCAGTCGGAATCCGGTGCCCAACGCAGGCGCAGGCGCGATCCGAACTCATCCCGCTGGTTGGTATCCTCACGACCGAGGGTCCGATTCTCGATGTAGCCATTTGATTGATACTGCTGGACCGCGAGTCGAAAGGTCAGACGTTCCGGATTGTCCTCGATGAGCGGGCCGCCGACCGCGATCCCACCCGCGAAGAGGTCATCGCTTCCGACACTTCCCTCCACCGTACCGGTCCAGAAAGCCGACGGCCCGTTCGTGACAATCCGAATAACCCCACCGGCGGCATTCGCCCCGAACGCACCCGCCTGGGGCCCCCGCAAAACCTCGACCTGCTGAACGTCAAAAAGACCCCCGACTGTCCCCAAACCCGTAAAATCGAGATCATCGACGAGGAAACGGACCGCCGAATCCGGAGTCTCTCCCTCGAATTGCGAATTCTCCCCGATTCCACGAATCTGGATGTAGCGTGGACGGGAGGTTCCCCCCGTCGCCGTCAGGTTCGGGACGAGTTCGGTCACATCCGCAAAATGCCCGATCGCCGGGTTATCGATCACCGCAGCATCGAGAACTGTCACACTTGCCGTCGTTCGCTCTAGTTCGGATTCCCAAAGCTCGCCCGTGACAACAGTCCCGGCTAACTCCGTGACGGCGCCCGAAGAGGCCGGTGCCGCCGCGCAGAGGCCGTTTCCAGTCGAAATCAGGACCGGCAAAACCGTTCCCACTAATTCGTGTATTCTTCTCATTTTGGATCTCAATCGTTATTATTGTTGAGACCCGGCCAAGGGCGGCGGGAGAACGGAACCAAACACCAAGGGGGTTTGCTCCCTTCCTTTCCCTACGCCGGTATCAACCGGATCAGGTTCGAAGGGACCGTTACTGTGCGTGAACAAGGAAACGTCTCAGACCCATACCAGGTCGCCCCTAAGGAAGCTCTAAGAAAAACGTCGCCCCCCCAACCCTGTCAAGTTCGGAACACCATTATCCTGAAATGTCCCTCGTGAACACGCGGACAAACAAGCAGCATTAACCAGGATCAGACCCCATCGGTGGTGCGCTAATCACCAAAAAAATCGCCCAGACTGGATCCGAACTCCTTTCGATTCATTCGACGAAACTCTTTTATCTGATCGCGCTTTCGCCCGGTCGAAAACCCGTGCCAGCAAATAAAATCCTCCACCGTGAGGACCGCAACATTGTTGGCACGGGCCGACTCTGCGATCATGTTGTCCCCTGTCGCCACCCACAGATCCTCGCCCCGGCGGGCTTTTCCACACAACTGCTCAATTACCCCATCGGCAGACAGTTCCGCCGTTGCATAAATCAACGAAAAGGTTTGTTGACCCGTCGGCCGCTCGATCGTCAGGCGGTCGGCCGGTCCATCAAACACCACCGTGACGCGGATTCCGTCGGCGTCGTGGATCGCGCGGGCGACGTTTGCAAGCGCCTCCCGCGCCGGGGCGAGATCGCCCCTCGCGAGGCACTTCCACTCCGGAACCGCGTGGATCAGGTTATATCCGTCAATAATCAGGTGCCGACTCATTTCCCCCGCGCTTCAAGATTCCGTGTCCTCAACCCGATAATGGAAATCACCGAGGGGCGTAAAACCCACGCCCGGCGATCGCTTCCAAAAGATGGTGACACCCCCGGTATTCTCCGGATCCCATTGCAATTGCATCCCATCCCATTTTGGAGGGTTCGCTGTATCCAGATAACGGGGACGGAACCACCAGACGATCGCGGTCGGCCCGGTAACTTCAGCCCGACCGACCCACACTGGATTCGGCATCTTTTGATTGTACTGAGGACTGTACCATCCGTCGATCTCCGCTCGATCCAACCCCGAGACAATTGCCGCTTCCCAGCTTGGACCCGCAATTGCAATCTGCGATATCCCGTGGCGGGTGCGGGTTGCCTCAATTTGATTCTCTCCCATGGTCAATGCGACCCCCGGGTGGTACCGCCAACGTTGTTCCACCCGAATCGGACCGAATCCATCGATCATGTCCAACACCAGCCAACCACCGCCCGGATGAAAAACCACCGCTCGGGCGTGACGCCGCTCACCACGCCCCCAACGAGGGGCCGGAAACCGATTCGTACCGGCTCCAAGTATCCAGTTTTTAGATACAAAAGCCCCCGATGGATTCTCCCTCGGAACCGTTCTTCCCGGCAGTAAAGGATCCGTCCCGTCGATTCGGATGATATTGTGGGCTGCCCCCGACCGGAACCAGGCCGACCAGCGGTCGTCGCGATAGACGTATCGGCCAGCATCGACCAGAAAGTCCTCCGAACCGACCGAAAGGGAAAGGTGGAGTCGATCATTCTGCTGGTGATCGGTTCCATGGGGACCGATATCGAGAAATCCCCAAAGTGCATCCGGCCCCCAGGCATCACGAAAGATGATGTGCCCGGCATGAGGATACCAAGACCCCGCCGGTCCCACAGGGGGCGCACCACGATTGCCTTGTGTAGCAATCCAGGCCCAGTCGGGGCGGTTGTAGCGTTCCGCCTCGGGCTTGATCAAAAGGCCATTGAATTCGAGGTCCGCATCATTGTTTAGCGGACCGGTTCCGTTCGGTCGGGTCACGCGCGCAAAATAATCCCAGATCCCCTCGAGACGTCCGACGGGAAGTGCCGGTTCTTCACCTTCGGAAAGCAAAAACGACAGATCCTGGACCCGCTGAAAGGCCTGTCCGGCAATCATCTGATAATGGTTGGATAGCTCGCGGTGAACCCCATCCGGCAAAATCTGGATATCCAGTTCTCTTTGAACCTTTGCCATCGCATACTCCGACCAGTCAGCCGCCTCCGAATGATCAGGCAACACGACCGCGAGAAGCATCAAGGCAGACATTTCCGTCAGGAGGTGGTTGCCCCCGAAATGGTGGTTACGCATCAGGTAGTCTGCATGTTCGGGCAGCGATGCGATCATTCGGCGACGGGTCTCGGCCGGAAATTCATTGACGCCCTGCAATTCCGCGAGGACCGGCACCCAACTGTTGATCACCCGACGGGCGGCCTCGAGCGCACGCCAGCCCGGCGACACACTGAAACGCGAGGGCACCGGATTCGCTTTCAGCCAGTCCCGAACCTGCCGATCCAGTGCCTCAAGGTAACGGCGATCCTCCGTCTCGCGCCAAACCGCGACCAGATTGACGAAATCCTGGTGGCGATTTAGAAGCCAGGACCATTCGCGGTCCCCCATTGGCCCGCGATATTCCCAGTCTATGCCGCCGGTTGCTGGCTCCAGTGCATTACCGGCAACGCCCTGAAAGGTAAACCGTCCCTCGACCGCGTCATCGGCGCGTTGACGGACATAGGAGGTGACGGGCGGGATAGGCTCGAGAATAGAAACCAAGGCATCAGGGATCACCAAATCCAGATCCCCGGCTGGCGCCACCGCCACAGCCAGAATGCAACTGAGGGCCCAACCGACCACACCGGAAAAGCTCCCCCCGGAAAAGCTCATCGCACCATGCGACGGGACAACCATCCTGCCGAGAGGCAGAGGACGCCTCCGCCGAACGCAAAAATCACCGGACGGGCGATTTCAGACCGAATGTAGCTCTTCCAGTAGGCCAGACTGAGGGTTCCCCAGGTCTCAACCAGGTTGGAAATCAGGACGAGAACAGACACCCAAACAATTACCAGTCCGACCACCCGGAGAAAAGAGCGACACCAGCAGGGATCAGGTTTCAATTCCATTCGATAATAAGAACATCCACCGAACGCACCGACAATTTGAAAATCACCGACAGGAAGACGAGCTTACCCGCATGCTGCACTCTTTCGAACCTTCCCGTGATGCTGCTCGCCAGACCCTGACAGATTTCGTTCCGAAGGCTGCCCTTTACGCTTCCCGCCGGAATTTCGACCCCGGTCCGGAACGGGTCGCCGACTATCCAACCTCCCGGTTATCCCCATATCTTCGCTTGAGGTTAATGGATGAGGAAGAAGTTGTCCGGACGGTCCTCTCCAAACATCCGTACCCCAAGGTCGAAAAGTTCATCCAGGAGGTATTCTGGCGTACCTACTGGAAAGGCTGGCTCGAGATGCGCCCGGATGCCTGGAATGCATGGATTCAGCAGATTCCCGAAGCTAAGGAATCCGTTGATCCGGTTGCTTATCACGCGGCCACCTGCGGTAAAACCGGGATCGCTTGCTTTGACGCTTGGGTCGATGAACTTCGCGAAAGCGGTTATCTTCATAACCACACCCGGATGTGGTTCGCCAGCATCTGGATCTTCACCCTCGGACTCCCGTGGTCCCTCGGAGCGGCCTTTTTTGAAGAACACCTGTTTGACGGAGATCCGGCCTCCAATCTCCTGTCCTGGAAATGGGTCGCCGGGCTCCAAACCAAGGGCAAACACTATCTTGCACGGGCCACGAACATTTCACGTTACACCGAGGGTCGTTGGAATCCGGATGGCACCTTGAACGAATCCGCGCATCCCCTAACCTCTTATCGAGACTACCCCCGAAGACCTTTCTCTCCCCCAGGGCCTCGTCCCACCGACACGATCCCGGGACCGATCGGCTACCTCTGTCACCCCGAGGATCTCGGAATCGAATGGGATCTACCGGCGACCCCGCAACGGGTGGCCTGGGGCTGGACCCTCGCGGCCGAAAAGCCCGTCGCCCTGACCGAACAGGTGCGTCAGTTCCGGAGTGCTGCTCTCGAGGCTACTGCCCATGAGATGGGTCGGCACCACGGGAAACCTGTTGATCACCTCGACACCGACCGCATGCCCTTTTCCGCAGCGGTACTTCATTGGGCCAGGAGCCACCAGATCAAAGCCATCCTGACACCCTTTGCCCCGGTTGGAGGCTGGCAGTCGGTTCTTGGCGAGGTCGCCCGGACCCTCGCCGAGGCCGGGATCGAATGGATCGTCCTAACCCGCGATTGGGATCGTCAACTGTATCCACGGGCAACCCACGGTTTCTTCCGTTTTCGAAAAACGATTCCTGAATACGTCCGATTCATTGAATCGTAAATTTTTCGGCAAATAGATCCAATCCTCTGAAAAGGGTTGTCGAGACCGCATCAATCCGCTAGCCCTAACTATATTCCGTCTTAATTCTATGAAAAAACAACTCCTTGCCACTCTCGCATTGACTGCCTTTGCAACCCCCTCGATTCAAGCCGAAGGCCAGTGGCTGCTGGGTGGCTCCGCCCTCTGGGTCGAAAACCAGTACGATGAAACCTTCGGCGGTGCTTTCCGCGCCGGATACAACTGGCAGAACGACAACGACCTCGGAATTACAACCGATTGGGAACTGGAGATCGGATACTACGAGCTGGTCAACGAGTTTACATCGAACTCGGTCAATCTGCGTGGCTCCCAACAGATGCTCCCGATTCTTTCCAATATTCGAATCAACATTCCAATCATCGGGGCATTCGGTGTCTACGGCGGCGGCGGGGCGGGGGTTACCGTCGTTACAACTAATATCGATCAGGCCGGGATCGGAGAAATCGAGGACCAAAATGCTGAATTCACCTGGACCGCTTTTCTCGGTGTCTCTTACGACATCTCAAATCAGGCCCGGATTTTCGGGGGTTACCGTTACCAAAAGACAGCCGGTGACGACGTTGATAAAGGTTCCGATCCAGTCCGCACTGCTGAATCCGATTTCAACTTGTTCGAGGTCGGATTGAACCTTTACTTTTAGTTCCCGTCCCTCCGCGCGACTCGTCGGCAAACGGACACCTCTCCTTGAGATACCCTCAGGTATCAGCTCGTCCGGAATCTTCGGAGCTCAGGATAAAATCAGCTACATAATGGAGCAGTCGATCTCGTTCGTCATCGGACTGTAGATCACCGAAAAAAGGAAACAAGGTTCCTCCGATCCTCCCGAGGGAATGAACCTCGGCAAAAACATAGGGCTTTGATCGGACCTCGGCAATCTTCAGTTCCAGACTGAGAAGGGTTTGCCGATATCGGCGGATGATCGTGAAGACAGAAAACCCGTAGTAGTTCTCCTCGCACGCGGCGTAATTGAAAGCAACGTCAACGCCCTTGAGGGCGGATTTCAGCCAACGAGATGCTTCGGAAACAATCTCGACTGTCTGCGAAGCAGCACTTTGCTTCGACGCCATGACCAGCCGGAGGTCGTCATTAGGCTCAGGATCTCCACTTTTCATTCTTCCAATGTGTTGATTTAAATCTGCAAAAACAAGCCGATTGCAGGGTGTCGATGAGCCGAAGAGCCCCACAAACGAAGAGAGTCGTTACTACTTGAAGCCTGAATAATGCTACTTCCGCCCAAAAAGACGCGCGAAAAAGCCCTTTTTCTTTACGACGGACGGCGTCGAACCCCCTCCGAGAACCTTGCCAGTCGATACCGGCGCGGCCTTAGGCTCGACCGGTTTCACCTTGCCCCTGACAATCGGTCCGACTAACTCGACGGCGATATGCTCAACCCGAGGATCATCAAGGATCAGGAAACTCCGCTCGACAGTTCTCTGACCAGATTGAATCTCATTGACGAAATCCTTCGCCTGAGACTTGAGGACATTCCGCAGGAGTTCAAAATTTGCCTCCAGTTTTTCCTTCGCCTTTGGAGCAATCGACTTCGCACGGGCAGGTGGTATCGTCGCAGCTTTGTATCCGGAAGTTAATGCGATCGCGTCCTGTTCCTCGTCCGACAACTTTCGAATTAGGATACCAACACCCTCGGGAAACTGGAGACCTGATTTCCCCGGACGCAATGGAAGGTACTTCGAGATACCAACATCGTCAGCATGGGCGAGGGAATTCAGAATGGCCTTGAAATCACCCCCCAGAATGACGTTGTCGGCCATCCGCTGGGAGAATCCGGCAAAATCACCAACCGTCTTAACTCCCTCCAATCCACAGAGTTCGATCGTTTCGGTTGACAGACCTGATAATTCGATCGGAAAATCATCCGGTATCCCAAGGCGATTCAAAGAGGTCGTGATTTGGTTTTCGGCGAGGTCACTCTCGATTTCCGGGCTGATCATCGCAGAATAACCATCGTCGAACAAAAGGGTCTCCTCGAGGATCTCGATCAGCAGGGTCGTCTGCTCTTCGTCGAGGCTGAAATCCGTTTTCAACTCGCCAAAAGAAGCATCAAAGTATTTCGCCGGGGTCTCATCGACCCCACGCAACGGCCACGATTTGGCAGAAGCATTTTCGGCCAACGTCGTCAAACGGGTGTCCGCCAATGGAGAGAATTGGAAACGACTGCGAACGTCGTCCCAACGGGTTTCTAGTTCGGTGGATTCAGACATATTTATTTGACTCCCAGTTCCGACGCCGATCACCTCGCGGTTCCCGCTGCCGCCTGGTGAGTGGCAGCGATGTCGTGGTTCATCAATTCTTGTGCAACCTGTTCATAGTCCTTGCCAACCCCCTCGGTAGCTTCCCGTGACTGGACCAGGAAAACCGGCAGCCCGAGAGTCACCGCCCGCCGAACCACCATCGCATCCCGAACGATCGCCTCGAAAATCTTTGCCTTCGGGGCGACCAGCCGCTGTTTGCAGAATTGCTTGAGGCGCAGTTGCATGCGCATTTGCGGAACACTGATGTCGATATTCTGCTTGATCGAATTGAAAATGATGCCCTGAACTTGAGCTGGAACTCCCATCCCGCTCCGACGGAAACTGGCAGATCGCTTGTGGAAGAGCATCAGTTTTTCGATCAGGAGTGTAAACCCGATCAGACTGAGGGCGTCCGGATTCGCCGGAACATAGATCTCGTTCGATGCGAAAACACCCAGCTGCGCCGCGTTCAACAGATTTGGGGGACAATCGAAAAGGATGAAGTCGTACTGATCCTGAACCTCCGCCAACTGGTCAAAGAACATCAGATAGTGTGGATTGTTCGGATCAACCTTGTATTCATTCTCCAACTCAATCAAACGGAAGGTTGTCGGAAGAAGGTCCAAGCCTGGAAGCAGCTTTTGGCGCGTACTGCTCTCGACAACATCCGGAACAATGATGTCCTTGACCTGCTCGCGGTGCTGGTCAAAGACACCGAAAAGACCTCCGCGACGTTCCAGATTGATCCGGTTCCAGCGCTCAAGGCGAAGATACCAGATGCTGGCGTTCGATTGAGTATCGAGGTCCACGAGAAGAACCCGCTTCCCAAGCTTGGCAAGGCTGGCAGCGACATTAACGACGAGGGAGGTTTTGCCGACCCCACCCTTGTAGTTGAGAAAGGAAATTTTCCGGGTCATTTTCGAAATTTTTTTAGTGGTTCAGTTTTCCGGATAGGGAACGTCATTTATCTCCTTCTCCGAGGTCATCGAAATTCGGGAGGGATTCCGAGAATGAAATCGAAAATCCGTCGTCCTCGCCGTCCAGCCGATCCGCCTCGGCGTTAGTGCTCTCAAGGATTTGTTCGTTGATCGCCTCGATCGCCCGCTTCTCGGCCCAGTAGCCGTTCGCCGTCTCGTAATCGCTGGGAGAGTAGCCGTATTCCTCAAGAATCTCAAAAATCAAAGATGTATCAGGTTCGGCACTTGCACCCGTGAGGAGTCCACGAGCTTCGTGCTCTTTGATAATTTGATTCAACACGAACGGAGGCAAGGTTTCCTCATAGGAAGGATGTACGCCATAGGTTCGGGCCCAACGTTCCCAGTCTTTTCGATCAATCGCCCGATGGGTACGGGTAGCGGCCTCGAAGTAATAGACCTTCTTTTTGGAAAGGCGCGAGACCAATGCTATGACTGAGACGCCTTCGTGGTGGATTTCCAGCCAGTCCAAAGGTCGCGGTTGCGTAATCGGATCGCGACTCTTTGAAATGTCTTCCGGGGCGTGAATAAACTCCATCCCTTTCGCGATCGTGAAACGGGCATCAGTTTCGGCATCATTCAGAAAATGGATCTCACCCTTGCGGAGGAGTTCCTGCTGGTAGTTGATTGCATCTTCCCGGGATTCGGCCCACATGTAGGTTACAATCCGTGTAATTACCTTGTATTTTCGTTTCGGCATCTCTTGAGGGGTTGACGGTTATAAAAATTGGGTGAGTGCTATTTCAGGACGGGAAAGGGATCAGTCGGCACATTCGACTTTATTTTTTCTCGTGCGGCTGCAGTTCCGCATCGGCGGAATCGGTGTCTTCAACGAACGTGTCTTGCCCCTCAAAAAAGGGCTCTTCGCTCGGGTTGGACGCAACGTCAAGACCCGGCATCGCTTTCAGCATTTCAGCCGCTGATTGAAAACGACTCTCGGGATCATAGGCGATAGCCCTGACCAGCCATTCGTCCCAGGCCCCATTTAACTCGGGATTGATATCCGAGGGAAGCTCGACGACCACCGAATTCCGCCCTGTCAACATACGCATGCCGATCATTCCAAGGCTGAAAAGATCTGATGACGGGGTGCCGGGCTTTCCGGATTTCCTTTCCGGAGAAAAAAAGTCAAAGGTCGACAAGAGGGACGGCAATGCCCGCGAGAATCCAGGCAACGGATCAAACGGCGTCGGTTCCATTCTCGGGTGCTCGGGGAGAATGTGAAAATCATCCCAGGCGTGACCGATCAAACGGGTTGTCCCGTAATCAGAGAGTTTTGCCCCGTCATCCGTCAGAAGTATATTCTCGGGTTTCAGGTTGTCGTGGCATAGCCCGATCGAGTGAGCGTGATCAAGTCCCACCAATGCGTAATAGAAATAGTAGACAATCTCTTCAGGGGTCAAACGCCCATTCGCCCGCTTGACAAGATCCGCGAGAGTCCGCAAACGGGTGCCGTCCTCAAGGGCCTCGCCCTCGATGAACTCCATCCGTAACCAGTAAAATTGATCCTCTTCTCCGACTTGATCGATGTGGATGATATTCGGGTGAGAAATCTGATCCTGGTATTCTGCTTCTTTTTCGAGAATCTCGATTCCTCCCTCCTCAGCGAACGCCTTGGGGATTACCTTGACCGCGAAACGTTCACCAGAAATGTCATCGATGCACTCATAAACCTCGCCGATCGCACCCTTCCCAACAAAGCCAAGTATCGCCATCGATCCGATGTTGATTCCAGGTTGGAGGGATGAAACTTCGTCCGTAAAATTCATGAATGTAATGTTCTAAAGAGGATTCACTTGCCAACGCCAGAACCAAATCCCGCAAGGGCTGAAGAACCAATCGTAAATCAATACCGTCGCTTTGGTTTTGGGGGTGGCGGTGCCTTCGGAATGTCTTTGACACCGGGGCCACCCGGCTGGGGTGTCGGCCTTGACGGACGGACGGGTCGACCAATCACTGTTCTCGGCGTTTCCGGCTTACGAACGACGGTCGTTACCGATTCGGGTTCGGTTGGCTCTACCGGTTTGGGGGTCTCGGCTCCTGCCCCCGATTTCGCAGAGACATCGACGGCTACCGCAGATTCTTTCGTCGGATCAAGCAGAAAAATTGCCACCGACGAGATTGTCACGGCAAGAAGGTGAACGACGTCGTAAACGAATAGGGATGCCCGCTCTGAAAGCAAAAAAACCGCCAGAATTCCAGTTAATGGATAAAACAACCAAAACCAGGCAGCCAAAGAAAGTAACTTTACCCCACCCGGCTGACGATTTCCAAGTTTCGAGAACCCATCAGTTACGTAATTGCTAACCAAAACGGCGGCAGCCAGGCCAAGCGTTCCTGAAAGACTGATCAGGATCGCACGAACCGAAACCGTCTGGGAAATCTCCGGGATGCTCGACAACCCAAAGATCACGAAAAACATTCCCGCCGCAATCGCCGCCCCTTTCGGAGGCGAGACGTTTCGGATGGTTGGAAAGATAATCAACCCCAAGTGAAGAATTCCGACCAGCATCGCCAGTCCGAAGACAAACCCATCCACAAAGGTTCGATACCCCTGAACAGTCGCGCTGAGGTTGGCGGGGCCTTGTGCTGATGAAAGAAAAGCAGACAGCGTTCCAACCATCAAGGCGAGGATCACTAGCGCAACCGGTGCCTTGTGTTTGCGCGAGATCAGAAATTTTAGCCCGATTAGAGTCAGGAGTCCGAAAACAACAGCAACGATCAAGGTTGTCGGTGCTTGAACCAACTCTGCTGCAGTGTCTCCAACTGTCGGATTTGATACTATCGGATCAGGATCGGCACCTTTTAGCCCGAGGCCGGGGGCAGCCTCACGAACGAATGAAAGAAAAGGGTTCATAACCAGCCCTGAGTTTTCGGTCTGCGCAACGGAAGTCAAACCACGAAGCGAGACGATATCCTGATGATTTGTGACTAAATTAGATCAATCCGAGCTGCATTTTCCCTTCCTCCGAAATCATGTCCTGATTCCAGGGCGGATCCCAGACGATATCCACCTGTGCCGAGGAAACCCCGGGTACCGCTACAAGTTTCACGCGCGCATCTTCGGCAATTGTCGGTCCCATTCCGCAACCGGGTGCCGTCAAGGTCATCGCGGCATCGACGTGATACCCTGCGTCACTTTCAAGAGATTTCGCGTCGAGACTGTAGATCAATCCGAGGTCGACGATGTTGACAGGAATTTCGGGATCGTAAACCTTCCGCAGAGCATCCCAAAGTGCGTTTTCGTCGGGCGGCCCCTCCGAAACGGATTGGGTGGTGGCATCGGTGTCAGCCTCTTCCGCTACTGACTCTCCGATCGCGTCGGCGTCCCTTCCCATGATCCGGAACATTCCTTCCCGAGTCATCACGGTGAAGTTTCCACCGAGTCGGTGGGTAATCGTCACCTCGACCCCTTCCGGGATCATTACCGTATCCCCCTGGGGAATCAGGGTTCCTTCGACCGAACGACTGAGAATGCGTGTTTCCGAACTCATTCCGGAACCCTAATTGTGAAACCGCATCCGGAGCAAGCTCCGGAGGTGCTCCTTGACCCCTTCGCGGTCGAAAAGGTTGACGATTTCTTCGAGAAACCCGAAGACTGCCAATTCCTGTGCCACCCGCTTGGGGATTCCCCTCTGCATCATGTAGAAAAGCTCTTCTTCATCCATCTTCCCAGTGGTCGCACCATGAGAACATTTGACGTCATTGGCCTCAATCTCGAGCCCCGGTAACGATGTCGCCACTGCCGTCGGATCGAGCAGGAGGTTCCGGTTGGTTTGGTACGCATCCGTTTGCTGGGCACCCTCGGCGACCTGAATCAACCCGGAAAAGATCGTTCGACTCGTGTCCAGAAGAACGTTCTTGAACAAAAGGTCGGAATAAGAGTTGGGGGCCTCGTGGATTTGCAGGGTTCGCTGGTCGAACTCGCGATCCCCGGTTGCCACTGTCAGGCTGTAGAGGTGTGCCTCTGCCCCAGGGCCAAGGATGTTGGCAACATTCTCATACCGGCTGCGCCGACAACCGAGGTGGACCGCCAACGACTTGTAGCGGGCTGACCTGCCAACCGTCTCGCTGTCCAAAAGCAGGCAGCGGCTGGATGGGGAAAGATCCTGAATGGTCTTGCGGTGGAAACAGCCGTTATCCTCGACGGCGACGCGGCTGGCGAAGGAGGCGACACCCCCGCGATGTTCGCCCGTGCTGCTGATCGACTCAATGACCTCGGCCGACGCATTCGCCTCGATAACAACATGCGTGCGGGCAAAGGTAAACCCACCTGGTCGGGTAAAGCGGTTGACCACAAAAAACGGTTCCGAAATTTCAATGCCTCTGGGGACATATAAAATATAACCGCCATCCGCCATCGCGGCGTTAAGCTGGTCATACTTTTCCGAACCGAGATTCGGTGCAGGAACACGATCAATCAGGTCTATCTTTTCCGGGTGATCTCGGAGAAATTCCACGTAGGGTTGAAAAACCACGCCCTTTTCGACCAGGTCTGGCTCGACGTGAAAGCGAACCAACTGGTGGTCTTCGTAGACAATCTCCCCCGCGTAGGGAATCCCCGGATCAAACTCGAACGCTTCGTGCAGGTTTGCGTCCTCAACCAGAGGATTCTCGGTATAGTAGGTCGGGCGGGAGGCAAACCGCCATGCTTCGTCCTTGCGACGGGGTTCGGGCAGATTCTGGGCCTTTGCCCAGGCCGCCCGGCGTCGTTCCTCGATTAGCGGTGGCAAATCAAGAATCCGAAGGCGGGTGGTGAATGCCTCCTCGTCGATTTCTGTCAAGTTGGACGGGTAAGGTTCAGTAAGGGTGGTGCTCATTGCTTTTGGCTCGATGGGCGGTTCAACCGACGGAACCTTCCATCTCCAGATCGATCAGACGTTTCAATTCAACGCTGTATTCAAGAGGAAATTCACGGACGAGATCGTTCACAAACCCATTCACGCTCAGGCTCATCGCCTGTCCTTCGGTCAGGCCCCGTTGCATCATGTAGAAAATCTGTTCGGCACTGACCTTCGAAACGCTAGCCTCGTGTTGAACCGAATTGTCCTCGCCTGTCACAGTGATCGCCGGGTAGGTATCCGTGCGGCTGTTTGTGTTGATGAGGAGGGCATCACATTCAGTGTTGTTCTTGCAACCCTTCAAGTGGGTCGGCATATCGACGAGACCGCGGTAGGTCGAACGCCCTTCGCCAATTGAAATGCTCTTTGCGATGATATTCGAAGTCGTCTCGGGTGCACGGTGAACCATTTTCGCACCCGTGTCCTGATGCTGCCCGTCGTTCGCGAGGGCGATCGAAATAACTTCACCGCGGGCCTTCCGTCCGTTCAGGATCACACCGGGGTATTTCATCGTCAGACGGGACCCGATGTTGCAATCGATCCACTTGACCTCGGCCTCCTCTTCCGCAAGCCCTCGTTTCGTAACGAGGTTGAACACGTTGTTCGACCAGTTCTGAACTGTGATGTACTGGATCTTGGCTCCCTTCAACGCAACGAGTTCAACCACCGCGCTGTGGAGGGTGGAAGTCTCGAACTTTGGCGCAGTACACCCTTCCATGTAGGTGACCTCGGCCCCTTCGTCGGCAATAATCAAGGTGCGCTCGAATTGGCCGAAACTTTCTGCATTGATTCGAAAGTAAGCCTGAAGAGGTTGGTCTACCTTTACCCCGGGCGGCACGTAGATGAAACTTCCCCCGCTGAAAACAGCGCTATTCAGGGCCGCAAATTTATTGTCGTTCGTAGGGATCACCTTGCCGAAAAACTTCCGGAAGATTTCGGGGTGCTTCTTAAGACCCTCAGTCGATCCCACAAATAAAACTCCCTTGTCCTCCAGAGCGCCCTTCATTCGCGAATAAGCTGCCTCCGAGTCGAACTGTGCCTCAACTCCAGCCAGAAACTTCCGCTCCTGTTCAGGGATTCCCAAGCGTTCGAAGGTTTCCTTAATCTCGTCAGGGACGTCCTCCCAGGACCGGCTGGGCATCTGACCTTTCGAGAGATAGTAGCGGATCTTCGAGAAATCGATGTTCTCGAGATCACGGGTTGCCCAATGGGTTGGCATTGGCAATCGGTTAAAGACTCGAAGCGCGTCCTGGCGAAATTCACGCACCCATTCGTCCTCCTCTTTGACGTCGGAGATGTACTTCAGGGTGTCTTCGCTCAAGCCGATGCCCGCGTCGAATTCATAGCTGGTTTCGTAGGAAAAGTTTCCCTTTTCCCGATCGATGTCGAGTACTGTTGATTCTTCTGTCATAGAGTTCCTTTTTCGTTAGGCGCTTACAAATGTTTCCTTGACCCAGTCATATCCTCTCGAATCAAGCTCTTTCGCCAATTCGGCATCTCCGGATCGGACAATTTGCCCATCCCACATGATATGCACCTTGTCCGGGACGATAAAGTCGAGAAGCCGCTGGTAGTGTGTGATCACAAGGATACCGCGGTCGGGCGAACGCATCAGGTTGACGCCATTCGCCACGATCCGGAGAGCGTCAATGTCGAGACCACTGTCGGTTTCATCCATCACACAGTACCTCGGCTCTAGCATCGACATTTGGAGAATCTCACAACGCTTTTTCTCTCCACCCGAAAACCCCTCGTTTAGCGACCGGGCGGTGAACTTTCGATCCATCTCAAGCAGATCCATTTTCTGGTAGAGCTGTTTGTAAAAAGCAGGCACGTTCAGCTCCTCCCCCTCCGGGAGACGTGCGTTCAGAGCAGCCCTCAAAAAATTGGCAATGCTGACCCCGGGAATTTCCATCGGATATTGAAACGCAAGAAAAAGGCCCAGACGAGCAATCTCGTCCGGTTCCATTCCAAGGATGTTTTCTCCGTCCATGAGGGCCTCGCCAGAGGTAACCTCATAATCTTCGTGCCCGGCGAGAACTTTCGACAGGGTGCTTTTTCCAGTTCCGTTTGGACCCATCAGGGCATGGACTTCACCCTTCGGAAGCTCGAGGGAAAAGTCCTTCAGGATTTCCAATTCACCGATTGATGCGGAGAGGTTTTTGATGTTGAGGGAGTTCATGAAGTGTCTCGCGAAAAGGGTTAGACCTTTGAATTCGGGTTTCGGCGACCGGTCAGATTGATCTCCAATCGATGAATCTCATAATCCCCGGGGAGAGCGCGACGAATTGCATCGATCACGTTGTCAGGTAGGTCAACGTCCTCGACAGAGCCTGAATCCGTATCGTAGAGGTGCGCGTAGTGTTCCTCCGAATCGTGAATCGGGCAGTACCGGCTGGGTTGCTTTGAGAAGTTGATTTGGCGAATCAACTGACACTCAACCAGCGATTCCAAGCAGTTATAGACCGTCGCGAGGGAAATCGACGGAAGCTGATTGCGGACTCGCGCGAAGACTTGATCAGCGGTAGGGTGGTCACGGGTGCCGAGCAAACACTCAAAGACAACCTCCCGCTGCCGCGTCATGCGATGGCCACGCCGGGTTAGGGCATCACAAAGGGCATCTTTTGCTCGAATCTCCATTACTTAATGAGACTAAGTATTATTCCAGTTATTGAAAATGCAATCCAAAGAGCGAATTTTATGGAAAATTATCCGGGAAAGCATGAAATTTACCGTTTCACCCGCATTACCTGCGCCTGTCCCATGAATTTACCGATCAAACCAATTGTCGGGAGGATCCAATCGGCTCTCGGTCGATTGACAGCAAAATCTGAGAAAGACGAGAGCATCAATGGCACCAACCTACTGCCTCCGGTGACAGAAGACCCTCGACCCAAGGTGCTCTTTGTTTGCACCGGCAATTACTATCGAAGCCGTTTCGCCGAGGCCCTTTTTAATTTCCGCGCCCACCTACGGGGTTTGTCCTGGCGGGCATTTTCTTCTGGCCTCGCCGTAGATACCTCCCCGCCCGGCCTTTCTCCCCATACGAGAAATGGTCTCAGGCTGATGCAAATTCCCATCGGGATGACCGAGTCGAGAAAACGACCGTTCGCGGCCACGCACCTGGAGACCGCTACACGGTGTATCGCCCTTCAAGAGAGCGAACATAGACCCATGTTTGAAGAAACTTTTCCCGAATTGATCAGCCGAATTGAATTTTGGGACGTGCCTGACATTCAAGACATGGCACCGGCCGACGCTCTTTCGAAAATCCGTGAACGGGTCGATGACCTCGTCGAACAACTACTCGCCGAGAATTGAACCGACGATCTCTTTCGTCGACGCAATTTGCGCCGCGTATTTACGACGTACTTCCACGTAACGGTCCGTATTCTCGAGAAAATTTCGTATTGGAAAAGCAAGTACACTGTCGATATTGACCAGACCGTTCAGACTTAACCAGATGCGTTCGGATCGGAAATCCCAATTGAAGGTTACATCAGCCGGTCCCTTGAAAAAATCGGTCTCAATCATGCCATAAGGAATGTTCCCGTTTAGGCCCGAAATCCCTTCAACCAACCAATCCTTTTCCCGTCCAACGATCTCGTCGCGTCGATTCGCAAACCGCCGCGCATCCTCTTCAAAGCGGCGCAGAAGCGCGATCATTGCCTCACGCTTATCTTGCTGTTCGACGTTGAAACTCAATCCAGAGACCGTCAATCCCTGCCCGCTAATTACAAAAACTTCAGCTGGAACGAAGGAGAATGTCTCCGGATCATACTGCGCGTCGTCGAAAAGTCTGAGCTGAAGTGTTTGGGTCGGGTCGTTCTCTTTTACGATTTCGTAGCGAACGATCAGGCGTTCGCCAAGATCGTTTGAAACAAACCGGATATCTTCTGTCAGCCCGCGTTCGTCTTGGGGCACTGCGGTATTTGAAGGCGCAATCTCACGATTCGCGATAGGTTCATCGACCATTAACGGATCGTCTACCTCGACCGTTTCCGGATCCGCAACAGTGACCGGACTGGCGACTGGGGGGGATGCCCCGCCCGCCTCTTCGGGAGCCGCTTTGAGAATGTCCGCAGCCATCGGGTCGGTACTGCTCGCCGCTGTCTCGACCTCATCGACTTTATCGGCCTCCGGCATTGGCTCGCTTGCCGCTGGTTCAGGGGCCGGTTCCATGGCCGTCTCGATTCCCTGAATCGATTCCACTCCCTCCGACTCAGCAGGCTCAAGACCGGAACTCTCGATCGTCATGGGCTCAGTCTCGGCCGCAGTTTCAACCGCATCGGGCACCTCTGCTGCGTCCATCGATTCCTCCGGAATCGCTTCGGAGGGTTCATCGCCCGCTGAATCAATCGCCCCGAAGTCAACTTCAACCTCTACCCCAGCAGTGCTGGACTGAGCGACGGACATTTGGGCAGCGACCCCGATCGGGAAAACCAGGGCGGGAAGGAAAAGAATGCGAAGGTAGAAATTGTCGAGCTTCATGGCGGGTCGGGTCAAAGTGAATGATCGGTAGCGTGCTTCGAATTCGATTATCGAGCTTAGCTCTTATCAGAACCGAAGACCTTGTAAAACAGACCTCGCTGAGCGGAGCCCGAGTCCGGAG
>CAZFLQ010000003.1:42644-57332 GCA_964519935.1 uncultured Puniceicoccaceae bacterium
GATTCGTCAGCGTCTGCGACTTGAGCCTCGCCGTCCGCAGATTTCCCCGAGGCTTCAGCCGAACCCTCCGCCTCGACGGCGGCCTTCTGTTTTTCCATAAGCAGGTCGTTCGCCTTCCTGAGGGCTTCCATCTCTTTCCTGAGGGTTTCGAGCCGTTCCTGTTGTTTCACTTCGTTGCGGAACTGACGAATTCGCTCGTTCATCATGGCCTCTTCCTCAGTCACACGATTGGTTGCACCAACCCCCATGACGTCCTTGTCAGTCAGCCCCATTTCATTCATCCGTTCGTCGCCGACCACGTCCCGGAAAGTCGCCGTTTGCGGATTAAGCAAGCTGGCGGTAATAAAGATGATCTGGTTCCGGACTTGAATATTCTGACTGTCGTGGCGGAAAAGACGACCAACCAGCGGAATGTCTCCGAGAACTGGAACTTTGGTTTCAACCTTGAGCGAGTCCTCGTCCATCAACCCTCCGATCGCAAGCGTGTAGCCGCTCCGAAGCAACACCGTCGACTCCGTGAACCGCTGACGAATGGTTGGGATTGCCGCAAAGCTGCCAACAGACTCGATCAACTGAGTACCCACCTGATTGTTAATCTCGGGCCGTACACTCAGAGCAATCATTTCACCACCGACGACCGTCGGCGTTACTTCGAGTAAGGTTTGTGGTTGATTCTCGAGGAGCACCGGACCACCGGGCTGGGCAGGACCGGTTTCACCCGCAACCGGTTCGCCCTGGCGGTAGAGGATTTCACTAATGAAGATCCTCGCGGGCCGTCCGTTCATCGTGATAACGGTCGGGTTCGACATCAGTCGCGCGTCAGTGTTTTCCTTGAGCGCACTTAGAACCAACTGGAAAGCACTGGTACCAAAGACGACCGAGTCCGCGCGGGCAGTACCCGTTACATTCGACACCACTTCCGAGATGCTGAGCGTGTCTGCGAAGTCGCTGATCCGTTCGCTGGTCTGGCTATTTGTTCTGCTGGAGTTACTGCCACTGGATGATGAGCTGTTCTGCTGAGATGTATCAAACGGGATCTGTTGGGTCTGAATCCCGAGAACATCGGATTCGAAAACCCGTGTTTCCTCACCCGTCGCGAAACTGGAGCCGCTGGTGCTGGAACTATTCGAAGAGTTAATCCGCGATGAGATTCGGCTGTCAGTTCCGGTTGTCCCACTTGAACGAATCCGCGAATTGATGGAACCACCGTTTGCGGTAACGCCCGTCGCTTCGGCCGAGACGGCATCCATATTCTGGCCACTGAACCGATTGTAAACCCTCGTGAAACCGTTCTCGCCGGTTCCAACGGAGAAATTGCGAAGAGAGGACCAGTTAACTCCAATATCCTTCGAATCAACATTCGATACCTCAACAAAGCGGGTTTCGATCATGACCTGTTGAATGGGCTGGTCGAGGGACTCGATGAGGTTTTCGAGACGCTGAAAAGCACTGGGCTTTGCAGTCACGACAAGAACATTGTTCGCGGTGTCAGCTGCAACGCTGCGGACCCCTGTCACAACAGGGGTAACACCGGCCGCAACGGTCCGGAAGTATCCGCGTCGGGCACCGGGATCGTTGTAGGGCATCAGCATGTCGAGAACCTGGTCGGCCTGTGCATACCGAATCGGATAGATCCGGACTTCGTCCGGTTGGCTCGCAAGAGAATCAATAAACGCCTGGTCGACCACCTTGTACAGAGTTGGGGAGTCTTGAATCAGATAATAGCTCGTCGGCGGGAGCGGTTGGCCCTGTGGGTCGACGCGCTGAACTTTCGGGAGTTTGACGATAGCAAGTTCAACCGCTTGGGTGAACTCGACACTGCGTACGCTCAGCGAAATCGGTACGTTCGCAATTTCCGGCGGGGCAATCACGTTGACCGGGGGAACTTGAGTTTCACCGATCAATCCGACAAGTTCTTCAAAAGCGACCCCGTCCGCGGCAATTGAAAGTAAGCCCGACACAGGGTCGATCGACACCCGGGAATCGACCCTGCGGATGCGAATGACCCCATCTTCCTCAAACCACTGGTAACTGTTTTCCTCCAGAATCAGGGTGAGGGACCGGCGGTAGGAAAGCCCTGAAAAGGACGCAGATGTCGTGCCGGGGAAATCCGAAGGGATCACGATGCTCAGGCCAACCTTGTCGGCAAGGGCCTGAACGGCAGATCGGAGGGGCTCACCGGAGAAACGCGCGGTTACCAAACCAGAAGGATCAACCGAGATGGCCTCATCCGCACCGGGGCGGGCGATTTCGATAATGCCATCAACCTCCTTCCAGGCAAATCCGGTATCCCGCAGGACAAGGTCAAAGATCGTCTCCCACTCGACATCCTGGAGTTTGAGGGTCGCGTTCCCGGTGAGGGAAGCCGGAATGACCACGTTCAGGCCCTCAGCCTCGGCGATGCTCCGGATAATGTTGCGGATCGGTTCCTCGATATAATTCACCGAGTACGTCCCACCAGCTGCCACTGCTCCTCCAGAACTATCCGACCCTAATCGGAGCGTCACGTCAGGCTCGGCTCCGGGTGTCGCGGTAACGGCGGGTTCCGCCTCCATGACCGCATTTGTCTCTTCTGCTACCTCTTCGGAAGCACCCACTGCCTCGCGGGCACGGTCGATGGCGGATGTCGGTTGAGCATCAAGAATCTGGATCAATCCAATTCCGGCGAGAGTCGGAATCGTCAGGATTCCAGCTAGTAGTCTGAGGTTTTTCATTGCGGCGGGTTGTCGGTTAAGCGGTTGTCTTCACGGTTATTGTTATTCTTCGTAAAACGGAAAATAGGCCTCGGTATCCTTGTATTTTAGTGTAAAGCCATCGTTGGAAATCTCCCCGATCTCGATCTCGATCTGGTTATCGGAGAGTTGTCGGACGGTTACACCAAAGCGCTGACCCTGACGCATAAGACTGCCACCAGCTGTCTGAATGAAAAAGGTATCACCTCGTCCAATAATACCCCGGATTTGGGGCCGGAGAGTGATGCCGACCCGCCGGAGGATTTGACTATCCGTAAATTTGGGGCCCGTGTCACGCTCCTGATTCGGGACCGTTCGGGGAAACATAAACGGTGAAGGGATCAAAGCTAGCACCTCGGTGTAGTTATCCTTCGGCTCCAGTGATTCAACCGCCCTGAGCGATTCGATGATAGCATCGCGTTCAGCCGCAGTTCGGGTCGGCTGGGCATATAGACCCCCACCGAGGATACAGGCCGCGATCAAAAATCCTGTGCGAAGTTTCGATATCATTACAGATTCGATAGCATATCGATTTGGAGGTTAACCTGGACGCTTTCGGGTTTGGCCGGATCCCCGCGATAATCCGCCTGTCGAATCGAAATGAATTTGCCGCGATGAGGTAGTGAATCCACGAACCGTAATACTTCACGCAATGAACCTCTGACAGCAAGAGAAAACCGCACTTCTCCATGGTTTGTGAGACTCCACGGGTTATTTTTACCACCCCTTTTACGAGGCCGGGCGGATTCCTGGACTGGATCGATCTCAACTGCAAAGTCCTGCTCCATCTGGTAAAAAAAATCTAGATTGATCGCACGGTCTGAGGGAACGATCAAACGACTCCCGAATGAATCCACGATCTCCTGAACTATCGCTCCCTGTTCGGTCGCACCTTGCAGGTTTCGTATCGTAGCCTCCATCTTTCTCAATTCGCCTGCGAGTTCGTCGCGTTCGATCTGAACCGAGTCAAAACTACCGCCTCTCATCGAGTAGTACCCAAAAACAACCACTGCCACCAATGCGAGTGCTACCGCCACGGGGTAACGTTTGAGAATCTTAAGAACGGGTTCCATGGATCATTACCTCGAGATTGTTTCAGTCGTCCCTTCGGCCCCTTTTCGAACTGACAGGAAAAACGGCGTGTCCGTATCGAATCGCAGGTTCATCGCAAATCGAAAATTGGCACCCTCCGCACGGGCTGGTTGCTCTTCGACGCGCAGGCTAAACCCCTCAAACAGGGGATACTTAACAATTTGTTCTTTCAAGCGACTGATCGCGGTAAGGTCCGAGACCAGACCGGTTAGTGAAATATTGTAGGCTCGGCTAGTCTTGTTCTGACGCTCGAACTCCGACTCTTCAATGCTCACAAACCCGTACTGGACGTCCTCAGCACGTTGCCTCATCAGCTCGACCAAAAGGTCATCAGGTCCGAAGGGACGATCGAGAAACCGCGGAAAATCCAATGCGTTCTTGGCGATCGCATTGAACTCTTTACCGGATTCCTGTGCTGCCTTGAAGGTGGGTTCGAGTTGCACGGTTTTTGCCTTCAGATCGGCAACTTCTCCATTCACCCTCCGAATGTTCGCCTCGCGGGCAAATACGAGCAGAAGCAGAAGTGCCACAATCAAACCGAAGATGATATTCAGTGCTGTGTCTGTGCGGACTGTTTTGGTATCCGGCAGCTCGTCGATAAATCGAAAATCGACGTGCCACGGGTCGTTATTGGGTTTGTTCGAAGCCATTGTGTCTCAAGCCTCCTCGGCGTGGGCAGCCGCTAGCGCAAGCAGGTTCAAATATACGAAGGGGTCCTCCCCGAGGTCCAACGTCTCGGAAAGCTCTACCCCGTACGCTGCAAAAGCGTCCCGCATGTCCGAATACCCAACGTCCATACCGAGCCCGGAACTGACCGCTTTGGGAACCCAGGAAAACCCGGGGGAAATTCCAATCGGCGTCATCCGGTTGATCGTCTGACCGTACTGGACCTCATAAAAGCCGATCATCGTCAAAAACTCGGATACGATCTCATTGGTCAAAAGCGGGCCTATGTTCTCAAGGTCGAAGGTTCGAGCGGCCAGCATTCGCCGGGCCGATTCGGTATCTCTCAATCCAAGTTCCCGCTGAACGACTGGATACATGTCGGCGAAACCCCGCCGAATCTGTCGGTATGACTGAACTCCCTCCGCAGTTATCACCCACGCATGGGTCTGGGTTTCACCAAACTGCACCGCCAGTTCCGGCGAATCCTCCTCTACGGCCACACAACGGCGAACCAGGAAACCGAGTGCGGCCAATGGACTCAGCTGCAGTCGGGCACAAAAAACACCCATTCGGCCCATATCGGCTTGACGATTCCGAATCAATGCCTCGGTCGCCCCGGCGAAAAGAAGCAGCTTCGATGGAGTCGCCGAGGGGTCGTAAAGGTTGCCCTTCACCGGGTGGATCACAGCGGTGAGCTTGTCCGAGGGATCAATTGAAAATTCTTCCTTCAGGGTTTTCTCAACAAATCCGGCCTGCTTGGCCCGCCCGGGTGAGTCGAGCAGGATCGGCCGAACGAAGGTTCCTTCGGGTTGGATCCCGACGTCAGCGTACGCGTAGTTTCCCCGGCGTAACCCGGCCATCTCTTTCAATTCTGCTGCAACTGCCTCGGGTTCACCGACCGCAACCTTGCGGATTTCGTCGATTAAAAGAGGTGTCGTCAGCGAATCAGCCGCCGCCACGAGGAAAGAATCGCCGTGGTCATCGATGAAAAGTTTTCGGGTACCGGTGTCCGCCATAAGGGTTTCCTGATTGAGTCGGTTATACAGAGCCAGTTTCACCGAGTGCAAGCCATGACTCGTTCCAAAATCGTTGCGGTCTCGAAAAGGATCGAAGATGAGGGCACCCGTTCGCGATTAGTTTACATCTCCAAGATACCGATTGCCCATAGATCCCTCCTGAAGTACAGGGATTAAAGTCGCGGGCAAGAACCGCTGCGCCTCTAATTCGGAGAGTTCGAGCCATTCAAAACCTATCTGTTTGCGGTCCTGTTCAGTTGCCTTGTTCAGGTCAAGATTTCCCTTTAGGGCGGCACAAAAGACGATCTCAATTTGATGGAACTGGCGATGGTGGACTGAGAAATGGTGGTTTCTTCCAATGTATTCTCGAACATAGAACAGATCTCCAACCGAAATGTCGCAACCGAGTTCTTCCCGACATTCTCTCTGGACGGCATCGACAAGTGTCTCTCCGTGAAGTTGTCCCCCACCGGGAAGCACGTGGAAAATCCCGCTCGGGTCGCGCATTCGAACGGTCAAAAGGCGGCTTCCGTCACGGATCAGGGCGCGGGCGGCGACCCTCGGACTTTTTAAGCGGTTACGTTCTTTTCCGTTTGTTGCCATTGAACCAACTCTTGGACATGTTTCCGTTAGAGGACAACAAATCCCTGTGCCGCTTTGATCAAATAAACGCCTAGATTGCTGAGAGCATGGGCAAAAATGCAGGGAAGGATCGATTCAGACCGGTTCCCGAGACGGAACCGCAAGGCGTAAAACCAGAGCGAATTCAGAAAGACGAAGCCCCCTGAGAACCATGCTTTGAGATCTCCTCTGAGGTAGGGAAATCCAGACTTGAGGTCCCAGAGGTAAGGATGAAGGAGGGTAAAGATTGCAGATCCCCCGATCGCCGTTAACCAAAAGGCAACCTCTCCACCTCGTCGAAAGACCACGTAGCCACGGAAAACAACTTCTTCAACAACCCCAGCCGCGAGAATCCCGATAACCGCAAACCAGGGCAGAGACGACTGTTCCTGGTCCAACCCGAGGGCTAGTTCTCCTCCCCACTCGAGACAGAGGATCACGAGGGCACCGATTCCGCCTATAACGTAAAGCCTCAAACCTGCCGGAGTCGCGCCCGGTATCGCGACATCCATCTCCCGGCCCCGCAACCCCCGGACTAAGTTCCACATCAGGTAGACGGCGATTGCCGCCGAAATAAGATTGAGAGGGAAAGAATCCATTCGGGCAGGCATCTTGCCCGCGAAGCTGCTATTGGCGAGCATTTTCAACCAATCCAAGGGCTTGCTTGCCCATGCAAAACCAAACACACTTTACTTTTTATTCCGGACTCACATGTTCCAAGTCAACTTCAGCGAACAAAGCATCAACACCCTTAATCGACTCGACAAGTTCATCCAAATGGGACTGGTCGATCAAATTAGTTCGCTGACCCCGGAAAGTCTCGCTGAGCAGGATGAACGGCTCGGCCGCTTCCATCGCGGAGGGAAAACCCTTTTTCGGCTACGCGCCGGGGAATTCCGGCTGTACTTTGAACACCAACGCCGTGCTCTTTTCTGCCATTACATACTCCACAAGAATACACTCTCCGACTTCGTTGTCCGTTTCAAGCTGCCCATTTCAGAAGAGCTAATGGTCGAGCAGTACGATTCGTTCTGGCGCTATCTCGAGTCCCTCAAAAAGTAGGATCAGCCCCCCCATCTCCGGAAATGGCATCCGGTTGAATCCTTGTCGATAAGCCGTGGATAACCCGAAAGTTTTTCACTGCTTTTTCCGGGATCAAGAGTTATCCACAAGCTTAGGTGGTCTCGACTGAAACTTCCGCGCAACCTTTGGTCCGATTAAGCTCCTCTCTTTGAGGGATTTCCGAGCTTGTTCAGATGTTCCCCAAGGTATAATAAGAGGAGTGAAATTTATTTTATTCAATTCTTCATCTATAGAAATCGATTGCCAGACGGCTGGATTCGCTTTCGTCTAGTCCAATGCGTTTCAAAATTCACCGCGATCATCTGGCCACAGGATTGAGCCAGGTTCTGAACGTGGTCGGTTCCCGACCGACGATGCCGATCCTCCGCAATGTTCTGATCGAAGCCGGAAACGGGGTTGTGACCCTGACAACCACGAATCTGGATCTTGGGATTCGTTGCAGCATCAAAGCCGAGGTCGAGGAGACAGGCGGGTTGACCCTGCCAGTGCGCAAGCTTGCCTCGATCGTGCGTGAACTTCCGAATCTCGAGACTTTTGTCGATACCGATGCGAAACACACGGCGCGGATCTCATCGGGTGGGTCGGACTTTCGGATGGTAGGTCTGGGGCAGGACGATTTTCCGCCTCTTGCTGAATTTACCGGGGCGCGTTCATTTGAGATCAAGCAGGATCAGCTCTACCGAATGCTGCGGTCGGTTTCGTATGCGCAGTCAAATGACGAAAATCGATATATTCTGAATGGGGTCCTCTTCCACTTCGCAGCCGAAAAAATGACTCTCGTCGCAACGGATGGACGACGTTTGGCGACAGCAAATTGCGAATTGGACGGCAAAATGGATGAACTCTGCCAGTTCATTCTGCCTGCTAAGACGGTTGCGGAGCTGGAACGCTTGCTGAATCAGGGAGCGAGCGTCAGGATTGCTTTTAACGATCGGCAGGTAGCCTTCGAGATCGAGCTCGACGGCGGGAAAAGCGATGCCGGACTGGTTGAAAACATTTATCTCGTTTCGAAAATTGTGGAGGGTAAGTATCCTGACTACCAACAGGTGATCCCCCGCGAAACGGAGCATCGGGTCAAGGTGGAGCGAGAGCTGATGCAGGAATGTGTTCATCGCGCTTCGCTCGTTGTGAGCGAAAAGAACAACTCTCTGAAACTTCGGTTCCTGAAAAACCTTCTTGAAATCAGTGGCGAAAGCCTGGAATTCGGTCAAAGTCATGAATCGATGGCGATAGCCTACGATGGTCCCGAAATTCGGATCGCTTTTAACCCGCAATTCCTGATCGATCCGCTCAAAGCTCTTGCCTCGGATGAGGTTTTCTTCGAGTTCAAGGACGAACTCAGTCCGGGAGTTTTCAAGACCCTTGAAAACTTCCTGTGTGTCGTCATGCCACTGCGTCTGAATTGACAACGTCTTGATCGAAATCAGTGTTTAGAGGAGGACTCTTTCCATTGGAAGCAGCACAACCCAGTTTGATCGACTCAATCGTTCTTTTCCTGCCGGCAGTCTTCGTTGTCTGGCACCTGCTGACGCGAGAGCGGCAGAGCCTGAGAATGCAGGTTGCGCGGCGTTGGTTTGGATTTTCCGCGATGTCTTGTCTTTGTGGATACGTTTTATTTCGCTTTGGCTGGATTGACCGTAGTCTGCCGATTTGTCTGGCCGTTTCCGGACTCGGCTTGCTCTTGATCGAAACGGCCTACCAATGGATGCTCGTCCGTGCATTGAGCCGGAGCGAATGGCCGCTCTTTCCGCGCTTCAAATCGACCGGTGACGGTACTGGCTGGCCGGTTGATCGAAAAATTTTGCGGATCAAGGGTCGCCTCGAGTCACTTGGATACCGCACGCGGGATATTCTTGAGGCCCCGATTTTTCCGGAGTTTGTGGTGAGGCTCTACACGATGGAAAATGCATCGCGGACGATTCGGGCGCAGCTCCTCTGCTTACCCCGCGGACGCCGGAGTCCGAGCTGTTATATCTCGTTCCTCTCAACGGACGCGGATGAACAACGGAGGGTGACCGACAATGTGGCTGTGCCGTTTGGCGGCTACTACCCATCGAAATGGAGTTTGCAGAGGCACCCGTGGATGGAATCACCGAGGCGTCTCGAAGCACTCCATCAGCGCGGAATAGAGAAAAGCGGGTTTGTGGTTGTTCCTTTTGAATCTGAACCTCTCGAGGACATCAATGCCTCCCAGGAATTGCTCGAATCTGTCAACCGCGAGAGCGGATTTTTGCGTTCTCGAATGGATGACTCTCCCGACCGCATCTCATCCGACGGACGGTATCGGATCTGGAAGGAGATTCTTTTGGTAAATTATTTAGGACGCACCCTGTACGGATGAAAACGGCATCTGCCGAGGATATCGCCAATCCGGGTTCGTTGCGTAGTCCGGTCTACGTTCCGGGTCGGCCGGTAGCTGACGTTGCCCGTGAACTCGGGATGGATCCGGCGGGAATCGTCAAGTTGGCATCGAACGAGAACCCCTTGGGACCCGGTCCTAAAGCAACCGAGGCGGTCAGACGTGTTCTCCATGAGCAACACCGCTACCCGGAAGGTGGGGCCACCCTGCTTCGGGAAGAGATCGCGACCTATTTGGACACCGACCCGAAGACGATTGTTTGCGGAAATGGGTCGAACGAGCTTATCGAGCTTATCGCACGAATCTTCAGTGGGCCCGGCAGGTCGGTTCTCCACGGGAGCGAGGGATTTATTGTGTACCGCCTCGCCGCGCTGCATGCTGGAGCCGAGCCAATCGGAATCCCCATGCGCCCTGATGGAGCCCACGATCTTGGCGGTTTTCTCGAAAGAATCGACCAACAGGCATCGGTTGTTTTTGTTGCGAGCCCGAACAACCCGACCGGAGGCAGGAACGGAAATGAAGAGCTGATCAAGTTCATTCGGGATCTTCCCGGAAACGTCGTCGTCGTGATCGATGAGGCCTATGTTGAGTATCTCGATGATCCCCTCGATCTGCGTGCGCTGATTGCGGAAGGATATCCGCTGATAGCGACGAGGACCTTTTCCAAAATCCACGGACTGGCAGGATATCGGGTTGGTTATGCTTACGGAAGGGCTGATTTAATTGGACTGATTTCACGAAACCGTGACCCATTTAACGTGAACTATCCAGGACAGGAGGCGGCCCGGGCAGCGCTTTCGGACCACGACTATGTTGTGAAGAGCCGTGTGGAAAATGCGAAGGGAATGGAACGCCTGGGTGTAATTCTGGGACGTTTTCGACTTTATTCTCCGGAATCCTTTGGAAACTTTCGCCTCGCAAAAGTTCTCAATGGACCGGAGGCGGCAAAGGCACTTCTGCACCAAGGCGTCATTGTACGGCCATTACAGCCTTACGGAATGTTTGGTCATTTGCGGATTTCAGTTGGGACGGGTTCCGAGCTGGACCGCCTTGAGGAGGCACTGGCGAAAATCTCCTCTGAGACTTCTGTCTGGAAACGCGCCTTTGGCGAATGATGTATCTTCTTCTCTTTGTCTCGTCGCTGGCTGCGAATGGGCTGTTTGTGGCATGTGAATTTGGGCTCATTTATCTTCGGTATGCGCGGCACGGTGTTGCCCTGACTGAGAGCCTGCAGGAACGTTTCTGGACCCGTCACCTTCTTCGGGAGGTTGATCGCGCGCCGCGAACTCTCCGCTTCGGTCGCTCCCTCTTCACACTTCTGGCAGGAATCGGAATACTCGGGATAACCCTCGGTCTATTCGGAAACGATCAAGGATCGGTTTTAACGGATCTGGGAATCCTTTTGATTCTTCTGCCGGCGGTGGCCTCGTTTTACTATCTCTTCGGAGAGCTTCTTCCGCGTGTTCTGGCGATCAAATATCCTTTGAGGGCTTTGCAGGTGACGGCACCGTTCTTTTTTTTCGGAAAGCTGGCGATTTTTCCTCTTTCAGCTCTGATGCGCCGCATTCGTGATGTCCTGCTCCAAATCGTTCATCTCGATGTTGGCGAAGACCTGAACCCGCTCGATGCGGAGGTCCAGATCCGTGCTTTGGGGGAAGAGGGACGGGACCTTACCCCGACAGCCCGAAAGATTATCGACAAAGCGGTATCTCTTCCGGGGCTGGTGGTTGCGGATATTCTCCTCCCGCGCAATCAGATTCGATGGCTGGATGTGAACGAGACCCTCGCGGATAATCTCAAGGAAGCCCGTGAGGCCGGACACACCCGTTATCCTATCGCAGAAGGAGATCTTGACCGGTCGATTGGAATCCTTCACGTCAAAGACCTGTTTCGAAGGTCGGCCGCACCTACGGATTTGCGGTTGATCGCCCGTCCGATTTTTACCCTCGGTCTCGAAGATTCGCTTGAAGAGGCCCTCCAACGCTTTCTGGGTTTGCGGTTACACATGGCCCTGGTGGTGGATGACTTTGGCGGTGTGGTTGGATTGGTGACCCTTGAAATGGTTCTGGAGGAGTTGGTCGGAGAGATTCAGGACGAGTTCGACATTGAGGAAGAATTGATCGTTAGTTTAGGAACGAGGCGGTACCGGATTGCGGGATTGACGCCGATTCACGATGTCGAGGAAGCACTCAAGATCGATTTGGAGGAAGAGGAGGTTTCGACTCTCGGCGGCTTGGTGACGGCAGAACTGGGAAGGATACCAGAGTGCGGCGAGACAGTCCGTGCCCGTGGACTCGAGATCCGGGTTATCGAGGTGGACGAAAAGCGCGTGATCACGGTTGAGGTGGAGATTCAGGTTGATACCGGGGAAGTGGAGGGCAACGTGGTAGATTCCCAGTCCAGGTAGCTGCGACCAGAGCTGAGTTGCCTTCGGCAGGACGTTGTCTTTCAGGACTGATTCTCGAAGTAGGTTGACATCCTTTTGAATAATTCGTCCCGGTCTTCAACGAAGAGGTGGCGGTCGCTGGAAAGTTCGTCGTAGGCCGCTCGGACGGCTTCGCGAGTCGGGATGCGCGACTTCACGAGGGCGCGAAGGTGTTCCCGAAAGGCTTTGAGGTCGCCGACGGATGCATCCAGCTGGACCAATGCCGACAGAGTCCGATGGTCCTGAGGGTGGCGGGAGTAGCTTTCTGCCAGAATCTCGCGGGCGACGGGGTCCAGATCAGCGCTTTCAAAAAGTTTTGCCATCGCTAAATAGACCGCTGGTCGAACTGAATTATCGGTCAAAAATTCCTGGAGGTAAATCTGTCCATCAATTGGACGCTGATCGAAATAGAGTGCGACTGCCCGAATTCCGTTCAGGAGCGTCCTGACAGACGAAAAAAGAGCCGGGTTGTTTTTCTCCAATTCCTCGATCACTTCCAGACTCCGGCGGGGATCGCCACCCCGGACATAGGCTTCGGCAAGTGATATTTTGGCCTGGGCGGTAATTCGACTTTCCTCGTCGATATCCAACTTCGACAGAACCGACTCGATCAGTTCAGGGCGGCCGCTCTCGGAGGCAAAACTGAATAGCTCGATGAGAGCCTGTGGCGGCGGATCATACGAGAGGAGTTCATCAACTTCATCACGGATTGCTTCAGTGTCTTTCTCATGATCGTAGGCATACATCAGGTTTATTCGCGCACTTGAATAGTTCGGAAACCGGATGGACCAAAGAAGACTGGTTTGACGCAATCGATCAAACGCCCCGATATCACGATAGATAGACATCAGACGCTCATAGGCTACCCTGCTTCCGGGATTGGCATCAAGGTGCTCGCCGAGAAGGCGGATGCCCTCCTCCGAACGATTCTGGTTGTGTCGGATCAACGCGATTAGCGACAAGCCTTCTGGAAACTGTTCGAGGTTGTGGGAGAACAGAGTCTTCTCCGATTCGTCGAAATCGCCTCGGTAAAAAAGTGCGAGAGCAAGCTGGGTCGCCACGAAACGGTATTCGGGACTCGAGGGGTCGAGGCTACGGAGAAGGGTCTGGGAAACTTCAACGGCGCGGAAATCCATGTAGTTTCGCAAGAGAACGGCGAAAAGAAATCCAATGTAACGAGACTCCAGATACTGGGGGTTCCTTCCGGCATGTTGCAGACCAGCGATCAAGAGATCGGCGGCGACATCTGATCGGCGGAGGGCAATTTCGTAAAACTCTGCCAGTAAAAGCCGTCCTTCGACGTTGGTGGGTGAGCGGGCAACCCCGTAGCGAAGAAGCTTGAACCCCTCGAGAACATCCTGACGGGTGTTGGTCTGGATTTTTTCGAATGCTTGTTCGATTTGAAAGTCGCCGAGCTTGGCGCGGTGTTCGTCGAGCTCGAAGAAGGCAGTCAGGGATTCCTGCAGTGTAAACGGCTCGTATCCTCTCTGGTATTTGAGGAAAAGGAAGAGCGCAACGCAGGCCAGCAGGTATGTTCCGGTGATCCCAATACTAGCGAAAGCGACCAAGCGGGGCCAGTTCGGAACAAATCGGACACGGCCCCTCCGGTCCCGTTTGGCGATAACCAAACCGAAGAAGAGCCTCGCTTTTTGCGCCGCCGCCGGGGTAGCGGCTTGATTCGGTTTTTCTTGATGCACACAATCAGTCATAGCAGGATCGCGGAATGGATCAACTTGAAACCGATGATGACGAAGTTGTCACTTACATCGAACGTTGACAACCTGGATTACCTTGGAGTAGAGATACCTGAATTATGAAAGGTGTTACTTCTCGTTTAGGTTTTCCCCTCTGCCTGTTTGTTGCTGCAGGCCATGGGTCCCCACTGATTGAAATCGGAGATTCCGCGAATCTCGTCGCCAGCTTGTCTGCGTCTGGAGAGTATCGATCCAACGTCACCTTAGCTGCCGTGGACGAAATTGATGACTTTCTCTGGACAGTCACTCCGGGTCTCGAGTTCAATTATGGAACACCCGGCGCAACTCTCGATTTTACGATGTTTGCGCGATACGGAGTCGTTCGGTTCGTTGACTCCGATGAGTTCAATACCGAGCGTGCAGACATCGGGGCCAATCTTGATTACGATGGCGACCGGTACACGATTGGAGCGTCCGCAGGTTACCGGGAATCCGAGGATTTCGAGGCGGATGCGGTGCGTGGGCGCGAGGTGATCGAAATCACGGATGTTTACGGCAAAATCAACGGTCGCTACCAGATCTCACCAAAAACAAAAGTAGGGCTCGGTGGTGCGTACACGGATAGAGAGTACGATAACAGTTCTTTCAACCGCGACCGCACCTTTTGGAGTGTGCCAGTCACGCTCTTCAGGGAAGTGACCCCCAAATATGACGCGCTGGTTGAGTTTAGCTTCGGGCAAACCGACATTGATGAGGGAGAGACCTATTCGGACTACATCTTCAACGTCGGTTTGGACGGAGAGGTATTGCCCAAACTGGACGGGACGTTCAAGATTGGCTATCGTTATCGGGAATTTGATTCAGATAAAGATTCGGAGGGAGGGTTGAATCTCAACCTTGGCGGGAATTACGAGGTCTCGCCCGTCGCTCAGGCGCGTTTTTCGGTATTTAGTCGATTTGGTGCCGGCGGGGGTGGATCGTCGAACGAGCAGATTGGAGG
>CAZFLQ010000004.1:0-52718 GCA_964519935.1 uncultured Puniceicoccaceae bacterium
AATACTCAGGTTTATTGTTTTGATACCCAGAAACTTGGAGGTTCCAGCGCCTCGGGCGATTCCTGTATTTTAAAAATGCTTACAAAACCAGGAATTTTCCCCTCATTTTCATCTTATCCCAGTGCCAACCCCTCTGACCCGAATCTTGTTTCTCCCGCTTCGATGTGAAACCGGTCGTCAATATCCTCCTCCGCTCCTTCGTCGGTTTTATCAGTGTTACCGCCGCTATCGCGATCGCGACTGCCCTTTTCGGAAGCTTCGGTGACTTCCAGCTCAAGATTCTCGCAACAACCTTCACCATCTCCGCCGCCAGCGTCGGCTCGCTCGCCTGCGCCACCTTTATCGAACGGCAGGGTCGCACTCCTGTCGGTGTCGCTGGCATCGCCTTCCCCGCCGTCACCGCAGCATTGGTCATCTTCGGCATCTGGATTGAGATCGACAACGAGGTCTATTGGAAAACGACGGGGACAACCTTGACCATTGGAATTGCCCTCTCCCATGCCCTCCTCCTCTTTTTACCCCAACTGGCCTCCCGGCACCGCGTGATCCCGCCGCTCGCTGCCATCGCAATCACTCTCCTCGCTCTGATGATCATCGCGGAAATCTGGGTAACGTCTTTCGATGACCTCGAGGTGCGGATCATGACCGCGCTCTCGATCCTCATCGTCGTCCTCACCTTGACCATACCCATCCTCAGTCGAATTACCCCAATCGAATCGTTCGACAGCCCGCCGACTTTGCAGCTCGTCCTCACCAAACAACCCGACGGACTCTTTACCGACGACAATGGCAACCAGTACACCGTCCGCCGTCTCGACTAAAACTCCTCCCCCGGGCTCCCCAAACTCGATCCGGCATTCAGAAAAAGTTCCGTTAATTGATTCACAAGTCCATCGGAGGCGGCACCCGTGAAAAGCTGCTCGAGAAGTTCCCCTTTCTCCCGTTGCAATGCACGTACGCGGTCCTCGACCGTTCGGGGGGCAATCAGACGGATCGCGGTGACCGTCTTCTCCTGCCCGATCCGGTGCGCCCGATCAATCGCCTGCGCCTCGACCGCCGGATTCCACCACGGGTCGAGCAGGATAACCGTATCCGCCCCCGTCAGGTTCAGTCCGGTTCCACCAGCCTGAATCGAGATTAGGAAGACCGTCAGGTCAGGGTCGCCGTTAAAACGGTCGCATAGCTCCTGCCGATTCCGGGTCGACCCATCAAGGTAAAGGGTCCCGACACCGTCCTCTGCGAGGTCCGCCTCTGCCATCCGCAGAATCCGCGTAAACTGAGAGAACACCAGTGCCCGGCTGCCTGCCGCCCGGATTTCATCGATCAACTCCCGCAGGGCAACTGCCTTGGCCGAGTCCTCCCGCCGCAGCGAAGGATCGATCACCCTTGGCTCCGCACAGATCTGGCGCAAACGGGTCAGCTCCGCGAAAATCCGCATCCGCGCCGCCGCGTTGCCTGCCTTTGCCGCCAGGATGCCCTCTTCGAGTTTTGCGAATACCTTTCGGTATAGAGCTTCCTGCCGCCCAACCAGCGGACAGGGTATCTCCATTTCAATCCGCTCCGGCAAATCCCGCGCGACGTCCCGTTTCCGTCGCCGCAAAATGTAGGGGCGCGTCGCCGCCAAAATCGCTTCGGTATCCAGACCGCTTTCCGCCACACTCCGAAGACCCACACCAAACAAACCCGGAAGGAGAAAACTGAAAAGGCTGAAAAGGTCCTCAATCGAGTTTTCGATCGGGGTCCCCGTCAGCACAAAACGGGTATCCGCCATCAACCCAACCAGTGCTTTCGCCCGACGGGTTTTCCGGTTTCGCACCTGCTGCGCCTCGTCTGCCACGACCACCCGCCACTCGACCTGACGGAATCGCTCGATATCCCTCGCCAGGGTCTCGTAGGTCGTTACTACCAAATCAATCCCACCCGCCGGCAAAGGATCCGCTCCGCGGTTTGGCCCATGGTGCGTTCGCACCTTCAGCCGGGGAACAAAACGCCCCGCCTCCCTCGCCCAGTTTTCAACCAGCGCCGCCGGACAAACAATCAGTCCCGCACCCGACTCCGCATCCCCTCTTCCCAGCAACGCATCCACCGCAACGAGGGCCTGAACGGTTTTCCCCAAACCCATCTCGTCAGCGAGGATGCCACCCAGCCCGATTCCTGCTAAATAATACAGCCAGGCAACACCCACCAGCTGATACGGCCGCAGTGTCGCCCGAACCGTTTCATCCATTTCCGGCAGCCCGAGACTCTCCGGCTGGCGGAGTTTTCCAAAGCGCTCCGCCCACACCTGCGGAGGCCGGGTCTGCGGCGAGAGCGTTTCAAGGACCTCGAGGACACCCACAATTCGTGGACGCGAGACCCGGATCGAGAACCCACCGGAAGCATCCAAGGTCGCCCCGAGCCCCTCCCGCAACCCCTCCGCGCGCTCCCGTGCCTCCTTCCCGAAAAGCACCCAACCCCGATCAGTCGGAACCATCCGTCGTCCCGTCCTCGCAAGCTCTGCAACGGTCTCTCCGGAAAGACCCGGTGCGCTCCACGCTCCCGCCACAATCCCTCGCTCCGCATCCGTCCGGACCTCCACCTCAGCCCGAACAACCTCCCCAAAAGCCCTCTGAAACCGATCCGAGAAACGCGGTCGCCATCCTTCCTCCCAAAGGGCAACACCTTCCGTCTCGAAAAAGCGCCCAACCGCCGACTCCCCGCGCAGCCACCACCTGCGGTTCGAGGGTTCCAGGGTGAAACCGCAACGCTCCAGAAAAGCCCGAATTTCGGAATACGCCGGATGCTCCTGACCCGGCAATTCCACCGCCAGGTATTGTCGTGTCCCCTCAATCAGCGGTCCAAAAGGCACCCCCGAAGACCGATCCCCCACCGCCCGTTCCAAATGCCGTCCCGCCACCGCCTCCTGTCCAGCCCCGATCGACTTCGTTCGCTTCGAGCCAACCTCTTCGGTCGACCGCACCACCGGCCTCGCGACCTCGTCAACCGCTCCAAACGCATACAGCAACGCCATCGCGTGTTCGCAGAGACGACCCCCGACCGCCCTCCCACAGTCGCAGTTTGCCCGGATAAAGGTCTTCGACTTCAGGTTGACCGAGACCGCTAAAAGATTCCCCCCATCGGTCACCAAACCCTCCAGTACCGGAGGGTTCCAAACACCGTCTGCAACCGCCCCGGCTTCTTTCAAGCCCCATCCTTTCCGACGAACCCCACCCGTCGCCAAATCGGACACCCAACCGGGGTCGGCCAGCTCTTTCGGCAGAGGGTCCAAAGCGCATCCGGAGGCAACAACCTCCGATCCAGAAACCTACATCAACCCGGGAAGGCTGAGACCGCTGGTCAGAGCACCCATTTTCTCCTCGTTGACCGCCTTGGCCTTTTCCTGCGCCTCACGAATCGCCTCCAATACCGTCTCGTTGACGAGCTCGGCATCCTCCTTCAGGAAATCTGCATCCAACTCGATCCCGGTGATCGTGCCCTGCGCCGAGATAGTTACCTTAACGGCTCCGCCCCCGCTGCTCACCTCGATCAGCGTTTCCGCGAGCTCCTGCTGGACCGCTTCCATCTGCTTCTGCATCTTCGCAGCTTGCTTCAACAATTTACCGACACCTGCCATCCTTCTATTCCCAGACAATCAAGCGTCACCGTAAAGCAAATTCCGGCGATCAAATTCAGCCACTACCGTCAGCCCAGATCCATCGCCTGGATCCGATTCCGGAGAGTTCCCCGCGTCAGACCGAGGATTCCCGCAGTCTTGACCTGATTCCCACCACACTCCGCCAGGGCCCGTTGGATCACTGCTTTTTCGAAGACCTCGAGCAGGTTCTTGTCGTGATCCTTTCGCAGCAAAGTGTAGACACTGTCGATCATTGCATCGAGATCCTCCGGCCTCGCCTCGCCCGGCGACGCGGCCCCTTGCGACGCCTTCGGGGTCTCACGAACCGCTTTCGTCCCGGATCCCTCCCCGGGAACCCCGATTAAGGACGTCTCCACCCCGGCAGCCTCCGCATCCACCTTCTCCTCCCGAATCGGGCCGACTGCCGAGCGTAAATCTTTGGGGAGGTCGGCCGGCAGGATCGTGTTCCCCTGCGCAACCACCGCACTGCGGTAGACGACGTTTTCCAGCTCACGGACATTGCCGGGCCAGCGATGCCGCTTGAGGACCTCCATTGCCGGGAGCGAGATTCGCTTCGGCCGGATTTTCTTGCCCTTCGCCAGCCGCTGAAGGTGAAAATCGACAATCTCCGGAACATCCCCCGGACGTTCCCGCAGGGCTGGTATCCGAATTCTGAATACATTCAAGCGGTAGTACAGATCCTCACGGAAATTCCCTTCACTCACCTCCTTTTCGACATCCTTGTTCGTCGCCGCGACCAGCCGGACATCCACCTTGATCGTGTCGCTGCCCCCCACCCTCTGAATTTCACCCTCCTGAAGCACCCGCAGTATCTTCGTCTGGGTCGGCAGAGTCATGTCCCCGATCTCGTCGAGGAAAATGGTTCCCCCGTCGCATTGTTCAAACCGCCCGATCCGCTGGGACGTTGCCCCCGTGAAGGATCCCTTTTCGTGTCCAAACAGTTCGCTCTCGATCAGGTTCTCCGGGATCGCCGCACAGTTCACGGCCACAAACGGTTTGTTCGCCCGATGGCTGTGCTGACAGATGCATCGCGCCACCAACTCCTTCCCGGTCCCGCTCTCACCCGTAATCAGCACGGTCGCATCGCTTGCCGTTACCTGACCGATCTGCTTGAAAACCTCCCGCATCGCCTCAGAACTTCCGACAATACCCTCACGAAAGTCATCGCTGTTCAAAAGCGGCTCAACCGAATCCTTCGCGCTCCCGCGCTCCGCGTAGGCTGCGAGAGCTCTTTTCGTCAACTCGATGATTTTCTCAGGTTCGAACGGTTTCAGGATGTAATCAAAGGCCCCAAACTTCATCGCCTCGATCGCAGTCTGGGTCGTCCCAAAGGCCGTCATCAAAATGATCAGCGACTGGGGAACAAGCGCACGGATATTCTGGAGCGCTTCCACCCCGGTAATCCCGGTCATCCGATTGTCCATCAACAGAACTCCCGGTTGCAACGCCTTGGCTTTTTCGATCCCCTCTTCGCCGCTCGCTGCCTCTTCAATCGCACAGCCCATTGGAGCCAGAACCCGCTTTAGTGAATACCGAATCTCGGCATCATCATCAACAATCAGAATCAAGGGTCCGCTATCGCTCATAAAAAAAACCAACCCTGATCCCCCCTCCGGCTTCCCGCAAATTGAAAATCGCCCCCGAGCATCATCAACATTCCGAAGCAAACCTCCATCCTAGAGACGTTTCTGGTCAATGATCGCCCACTACAATGGTCAGACCTGGAAAAGCACCGAGGTCGCCGGATCTCTGGGAATCGCTCCGAACACCGCCCGCAGATACATGGATACTAACGAGCAAACATTCATGATCAGACAGCTCCAACCGTGGTTCGTGAACGTGAAAAAGCGTCTCGTCAAAAGCCCAAAATTGTATTTTCGGGACCCTCCTCACCGGAAAATCACTTCACCGGTCAACCAGGCTCACCCATCCAACAGCTTCCTCAAAACCGCATCAACCATCTGCGGGTTTGCTTTTCCACCGGTCGCCTTCATGACCCGGCCTTTCAGGGCATTGATCGCCTTGGCATTGCCTTCCCGGTATTCAGCGACTGGCTTCGGATTCTCGGCGATAACCGTCGCGCAGATCCCTTCGATCTCCCCGGTATCACTTGACTGACGAAGCCCCTCGCGCTCGACGATCTCCTCCGCCCGTCCTTCTCCTGCCAACATCCGCCGCAGAATTTCCTTCGCGATCTGACTGGAGATCACCCCGTCGTCCAACAGTTGGACCAGTTCTGCCAAATGCTCCGGCGGCACTGGACAGGCATCGCGGAAAGAACCCTCCCCACCGCCCTCCAAAGCCTCCCCATCCTCAAACTCACCACCCTCGGCCCGACCCCCGCGCACCTCCCGCAAAAGGTCATTCACGATCAGATTCGCCAGAATCCTCGGGTTCCGGTGGACCTTGACTGCATCCTCAAAGTAGTCGGCCAACCCCCTGTCCATGCAAAGCACTGAGGTCACCGTGTAGGGGAGCCCATACTCGCTCTCGAACCGGGCCTGCTTCGCAAACGGTAACTCGGGCAAATCCACCCGCAACCGCGCCTTCCAGTCCTCGGAAACTCTCACCGGCAACAGATCCGGGTCGGGAAAATAGCGATAGTCGTGGGCATCCTCCTTCGTTCGCATCGCCGTCGTCACCCCGGCATCGGCATCCCATCGGCGGGTCTCCTGAACAATCGTTCGTCCCTCTTGAGCCAAGGCGGTCTGGCGCCGAATCTCGTAGCGAATCCCGTTCCGGACTCCACTGATGCTGTTCAGGTTCTTGATCTCAACCTTCTCCCCCAGCTTCGAGGATCCTTTCGGACGGACCGAGACATTCGCATCACAGCGCATCTGCCCCTTTTCCATATCGCAGTCCGAGATATCCGCAAACACCAGAATCCGCCGGAGGGCCGTCAAATAAGCAAAGGCCTCCTCTCCGCTGAACAGGTCCGGCTCGCTCACAATCTCGATCAACGGACAACCCGCCCGATTGTAGTCCACCAGCGACCCATCGGCGACATGGGTCAACTTGCCGACATCCTCCTCGAGATGAATCCGGGTCAAGGCAACCGTCCGCCGCGGTCCGGGTTCCGCCCGCGAGGGCCCCGCCAATTCGATCTCGACCCCCCCGCCCAGACACAGCGGCTGGTCATACTGCGAAATCTGATAGTTCTTTGGCGAATCAGGATAGAAATAGTTCTTCCGGTCCCACTTGCAGACCTCGGGAATTTCACACCCCAAAAGCATCCCGACCTGAATCGTCTTCTCGATCGCCCGCTTGTTCAGGACCGGCAACGCCCCCGGAAGCGCAAACACAACCGCGTCCCCGAGGGTGTTTGGATCGGCCCCGTATTGATAGGGCGCCCGCGTGAACATCTTCGATTCCGTCTTCAACTGGACATGAACCTCCAGCCCAATAACCGCTTCGTAGTTACCGCTCATGCCTGACCTCCCGTTTCATCGGCACCGCCTCCAGCGACGCGTCCCCCGAAATCATGCGCACGCTCAAAGGCCTCCGCCACCCCAAGCAAAAGCGGCTCGGAGAAATCGGGTCCCATTAACTGGAGGCCAATCGGCATCCCGTCATCACCGTATCCACAGGGCAGCGACAAGGCCGGTATTCCCGCGAGGTTGGCACTTATCGTGAAAATGTCCGAGAGATACATCGAAAGCGGATCAGCACTTTTTGCCCCGAACTCAAAGGCCGTCGTCGGGGCGGTCGGCGTCGCAATCAAATCAACTGTTTCGAAGGCATCGTCAAAATCCCGCCGGATCAGCCTCCGCACTTTCTGCGCCCGCAGGTAGTAGGCATCGTAGTACCCGCTACTGAGAACATAGGTCCCCAATAGGATCCGCCGTTTGACCTCGGGGCCAAAGCCCTCGCCACGCGACCGGTAATAGAGATCAATCCCGTCCGCCGCCGCTTCCGCCCGATGCCCATAACGGATCCCGTCATACCGTGCGAGGTTCGAAGAGGCCTCCGCCGTCGCCAGTATGTAATAGACCGGGACACACAAATCTGTATTTGGAAGGTGGATACGAATAATTTCAGCCCCCTCGCTGCGGTAAAAATCTATTGACCTGTCCACCGCCGCACGGACATCGGATGCCAGCCCATCGCCAAAATACTCGTCCGGTACCCCGATCTTCAATCCACGCAGCTTTGTCCCTGACAATCCCTCCGAAAACCGGGGAGGATCCCGCCGCAACGAGGTCGAATCACGGCGATCCGGCCCCGCGATCACATCGAGCAATGCGGCCGCATCCGCTACTGTCCGGGCAAAAGGCCCGATCTGATCGAGCGATGAGGCAAAGGCGACCAACCCGAAACGCGAGACCAGGCCGTAGGTTGGCTTCATCCCGACAACCCCGCAAAGTGCCGCCGGCTGACGGATCGACCCACCCGTATCCGAACCGATCGAAAGCGGGACGAACCCGGCCGCCACCGCCGCTGCGCTCCCCCCGCTGCTCCCGCCCGGCACTCGACTGGGATCCCAGGGATTGCGGGTTGCCCCCACCGCCGAGTTCTCGGTCGAGGAACCCATCGCAAATTCATCCAGATTGCAGCGTCCAAAGAGAATTGCCCCGGCCTCCCGAAGACGCTCGGTCACGTGTGCGTCGTAGGGGCAACGATAGGACGCCAGCATCTTGCTTGCGCAGGTCAGGGGCTGTCCGCGCACAGCGAGGTTGTCCTTTATCGCAACCGGAATCCCGTCCAGCGGACCCCGCGACCGTCCGCCTTTGCGCCGTTCATCGGCCGCTTCCGCCGCCGCCAAAATTTCCTTCCGATCAAAACTCAGGAAAGCCCGAATTTCGCCATCCCGCAAATCCACCCGTTCAATCAGCGACCGGACCAGTCCGGCACTGGTCAATTCGCCCGATTCGTATTTCGCCCGGATTGCCGCAACATCCATCTGATAATCCATTTTCGACATCCTGATAGCTGGCTCAGGCCTCGATTACCCGCGGAACCCGGACTTGCCCGTCCTCTGCATCCGGGGCGTTCGCGATCAACCCCTCACGTTCCATCGGCTCGGTCGCCAGATCGTTGTCCATCACGTTGTCGACGGGGGTCCCGTGCGCCATCGGTTCAACACCACTGACGTCAACCTCCTCCAATCTCTTGACATATTTCAGGATCGAATCCAGCTGCTCTGAGAAGGCTGCTTTCTCGGCATTGCTGAGGGACAGCCGCGCAAGGCGACACAGGTAGTCGAGGTCAAAATTTGAGGCTGTTTCGGGAGACTTCATGTTCCCCTGATTCCCATCTGCGGACCTGTCCGGGTCAATCCCCAATCATCCTCTCTCCGGGCGCACTTCGACCGCAGTGGCCCCATTCGCTCTCGCCCCAGCTCGAAGGTTCTTCCTGAGGGCATCCGCGAGTGCATCCGGACGGATCGGCTTGGTCAAAAAGTCATCCATCCCCGCCGCGAGGGCCGCCTCCCGATCCGAGACCATCGCATTCGCCGTCAGGGCGATGATCGGCGGGCATCCTCCCTCAGCCGTTTCCATCCGCGCCCTCAATCGCGCGGTCGTTTCGTATCCGTCAATTCCTGGCATCTCCACATCCATCAGGACGGCGTCAAAGCGTTCAAGTTGCGGAATATCGAGAGCTCCTTCCCCGGACTCCGCTATTTCAACGACCGCCCCGATTCGCTCCAGTTGTAAACGAATTACCTTCTGATTGATCACGTTGTCCTCGACCACAAGGACACGGATTCCTTCGAACCGCTCGGCTCGCGAAGGCTTCAGATCGTCGACCAAATCATCCTGCGATGAGCCGTCGATCGACAGCGGAAACAATTGCCGCAGAACCTGTCCAATTCTGCGGGGCGTAACCGGCTTCGACAGTGTACCGTCTACGGGTGTTTCCAATCCCTGGCCAGCTTTCGAGATCAGTTTGACAATCTTCGGCACCACTCCCACCCGACCCGATTCCAACAAATCGGCCCGCCAGCCGTCTTCTTCGACAAACCTTTCACCAAGGACGATCAGATCGGGGTGCAGTTCAAAGGGAATCGGGGCTGAAACGCCCTTCTCGTCCACCTCGAATCCAACACTGCGGAGAACCCGCGCAATCACATCACGCACCGAACGGTTCTGTACCCGCAACACCGCGTACATCCGCATCCCGTCTTCCGCCAACGGTTTGAAATCGATCCGAAAAACCGGTCCACAGATTCGCGTTGGCAGGCGGCAGATGAACTCCGATCCAACTCCAACCTCACTTTCGACGTGTAAGCTTCCCCCCATCAACTCCGCCAATTGTCGACTGATCGACAAACCCAAACCGGTTCCTCCATACCGACGGGTGACCGATACATTCTCCTGGGAAAAACTTTCGAAAATCGCCTCCCGCCTCTCCGGCGCGATCCCCGGACCGGTATCACGAACCGAGATAAGTAGTGCTCCCGCCGAATCGGATTCATCCGGTAGAAACCTGATCTTGCAGATGACCTCTCCTTCCGAGGTGAACTTGATGGCATTGCTGAGCAGATTCATCAGTACCTGTTGAACCCGTGTGACGTCACCCGAAACAGAGGTCGGAACTTCGCCGTCAATATCCACCGCAAAATCCAATCCCTTCTCAAAGGCTTTTCCTCCGAGAACATCGGCCACCGCCTCGATCGTCGTGATGAGGTCATACGGCGCGTCCTCAACCTCCATGAAACCCGCTTCGATTTTCGAGTAATCCAGAACGTCGTTGATCAGGGATAGCAGAATTTCACCGCTGTTTTCGATCGTCCGCACAAAGTCCTTCTGGCCGGGATTCAAATCGGTATCGCGGAGGAGGTTGGCCATTCCGAGGATTCCATTCAAAGGTGTTCGAATTTCGTGACTCATCGTCGCCAGAAACCCGCTCTTCGCTCTGTTCGCAGCCTCCGCCGCGATCCTCGCCTCATTCAAATCGGTCACATCGATAAAGACGAGAATCGCACCACTGTGCCCCTCGCCCCGATCATCCACCAGCGTCTTGAAACAATCTACCTGGTGCAAGCGCCCATCCGCCAACCGCATCTCCCGTCCCGAGCGGACTGATCCCAGTTTGATCGGATATTCATCCCCATCGCGCAAAATCAAATCTTTGACCGTTTCAAGCCCGTTAATCTCACCGAGACGACGGCCCTGTACTTCCTTGGCCTTCAAACCAAACCAATCGAGGAATCTCTGATTCGAATGACGAATCATCCCGTCGGCACCGAGCCCGAGAACCGGGACCGGCATCGCCCCCAGAAGGCTGTCGAGGTAGACCTGCTCACGACGCAACTCAACCTCCTGTACCGAACGTTTCCGGTCGGAGAGCAGGTACACCCGAAAGAGGAGCAGGAGACAAAGGACGGGTAGGCTCGTATTCAGGAAAACGGTACGACGAAGATCGGCCGCGCGGACGATTTCCGAAGTATCTCCCCTCACGATCCCTAGAAAAATCCCCCCCGGGAAATTCCGGATCACCATCCCTGATCGGGCCTTGACCATTACGCGCCGAAAGGTGAACAGTTCCCCTCTCCTACCAACCTCTTGATACACAATATCAGGATCACCCGGCAACCCGCTAAACAAAGGCAGCGAATCAATTGGCCTGCCGATATCGATCACCGAAGCAGCTGATCCTCCGTGATCAACGGATTTTCCCTCTCGCGTAAAGACCCGAACATTAGAAGGCAGGGCATCGAGAAACTCGTTTCCGTGCTTCTCGACATAAATCATTCCAGGTTGGCCTTGCTTCCATTCGGGGATAGCCGCGACTGCAAAGAAAGAATATCGCGAATCATCCTCGGCACCATCTGTTAAATCCAGATTTGGAAACCCCGGTTCGACCTCCCCAAAAAGTTCGAGCCAGATCTTGCCAGACGATAGATCGCGAAAAGACGGCAGCCGATCTGAAAAACGGAAAATCTCGTCGAACTCGGATTCAACCTGCAAGCGACCACCCAGGCGTTGCACCAGAATATCGAGACGCCCATCCCCGTCGAAGACTGCAAACGAATCCGTCTCTCGATAAACTTCAAGAAAATCAGACAACAGCCCACCCAGCAAATCCGAATCCACCTCGTCCCCATGATTCATCGGCTGACGCTCGACCAGACGTAACCCCATCTCGACCGAACCCAGCATCCGCTCGGTCAACTTCCCGATCCGTTCAGCCGCCAGTTTTACCGCCACATAATCTCTCCGCTTGAGGTCGTCGATACGACGCCCCGCCTCTGCGTTATAGAAGAGAAGCGCCATCCCAACGATCGTCAAAATCACGGCAGTCAATCCGGCATAAAGAAGACGATGACGTAGGGACATAAAGAAACTCGGTTAAATCCGAAGACGGTCAGGGATCAGGATGTAAGAATATTTTGAAACCCTTGATCCAAAAAGAGGATTCAACAGGGTTCAAACAAAAAAGCCCGGGGCGATTACCCCGGGCTTTGCAAGAATAGCGTTTTTGTCAGGAAACAGGGATTACATCATCCCGCCCATGCCGCCCATACCGCCCATTCCACCCATGTCAGGCGCACCCGGTTTTTCCTTCTCGGGCAGGTCGGTAATCATGCACTCAGTCGTCAAGAGAAGACCGGCAACCGAAGCTGCGTTTTGCAGCGCGGTCCGCGTCACCTTGGCGGGATCAACGATCCCGGACTTAATCAGGTCGACGTATTCACCAGTCGCGACGTTGTAGCCGATCGCAGTATTCTCGAGAACCTTCTGGACCACGAGGGAACCTTCGACACCCGCATTTGCGCAGAGTTGGCGCAGCGGGGACTCAATCGCCTTACGAATAATCGTCACCCCAATGGCTTCATCACCTTCGAGCGATACCGATTCAATCGCCTTTGCTGCCGCGAGGAGGGAGACACCACCGCCGGGGAGGATACCTTCTTCAACCGCCGCACGGGTGGCGTGGAGAGCATCTTCGACGCGGGCCTTTTTTTCCTTCATTTCGGGCTCGGTAGCTGCACCAACGTTAATCACAGCGACACCGCCGGCGAGCTTCGCGAGGCGCTCCTGGAGCTTTTCGCGGTCGTAGTCCGAGGTCGTTTCCTCGATCTGACGGCGAATCTGCTTCACCCGCCCCTGAATATCGGATGACTTTCCGGCACCTTCGACGATCGTTGTGTTTTCCTTCGTCACGGTGATGCGCTTGGCGTGGCCGAGATCCGCAATCTGCACGTTCTCGAGCTTGATCCCGAGATCTTCCGTCAGGCAGCGCCCACCCGTCAAAACCGCAATATCTTCGAGCATCGCTTTGCGGCGGTCACCGAATCCCGGTGCCTTCACCGCGCAAACGTTCAGGGTTCCGCGAATCTTGTTCACCACGAGGGCGGCAAGCGCTTCGCCTTCAACGTCCTCCGCAATGATGAGGAGGGGCTTACCGGACTTCGCAACCGTTTGAAGGAGGGGTAGGACGTCGTTCAAGGAGCTGATCTTCTTCTCGTAGATCAGGACATAGGCGTCCTCGAGGCTCGCTTCCATCGCCTCAACATCGGTCGCGAAGTAGGGGCTCAGATATCCCTTGTCAAACTGCATCCCCTCGACAACGTCGAGATTGGTCTCGATCGACTTGGCTTCCTCGACCGTAATCGTGCCATCCTTACCGACCTTGTCCATCGCCTCAGCGATGATCTCGCCGACTTCGTGGTCCCAGTTGGCCGAAACGGTCGCTACCTGCTTGATTTCCTCGCGGCTGCTGACGGGCTTGCTCTTGCTGCCGAGATCAGCGACCGCCGCTTCGACTGCCTTGTCAATTCCGCGCTTGATGTAGACCGGGTTGGCACCCGCCGCTACGTTTTTGAGACCTTCGCGATAAATCGATTCGGCCAGAACCGTTGCCGTGGTCGTACCGTCGCCAGCCAGATCGGAGGTCTTCGAGGCAACCTCGCGGACCATCTGGGCACCCATGTTTTCGTAAGGGTCTTCCAGCTCAATTTCCTTCGCCACGGTGACACCATCCTTGGTGACCGTCGGCGAACCGAATTTTTTGTCAATCAGGACGTTCCGACCCTTCGGTCCGAGGGTGACCTTGACCGCTTTTGCGAGGGTCTCAACCCCGGCGAGGATTTTCTTACGTCCGCTTTCGTCGAACAAGAGTTGCTTTGCCATAGTGTTTTCCTTTTTGGATGTGGTTATAGTTTAGATTCAGCTGATCACACCGAGAATATCATCTTCCCGGACGAGAGTGTATTTCTCTCCGTCAAGGGAAACTTCCGTCCCGGCATACTTGCTCAGGATAACCTTGTCGCCTTCCTTCACCGAGAAGGGCTCCTTGGTCCCATCCTCGCGGGTCTTTCCAGTCCCGAGGGCAACGACCTCAGCTTCCTGGGGCTTTTCCTTCGCCGAGTCGGGAATAATGATCCCGCCGCGGACCTGCTCTTCCTCGTCGATGTATTTGACGAGAACTCGTTCTCCGAGTGGTTTGATTCGTACGCTCATATTTGGTTGGTTTAGGTTTCTGTTGAGGAGATTCCGGGTAGATCAATCATAACGGTCCACCCGAAAAGTGTGTTCAATTCTTACTTACGATCATCGTCAACGACCTCAGCGTCGACGACATCATTATCGGCCTTGTGCTCTGACGCTTGATTGCCCGCTGGCTCTCCCGCAGTCCCCGCCGGATCACCCGCCGCCGAAGCCGCTTCGTAGACCGACTGACCGACCTCCGCGAGAATTCCGGTCAGCTTCTCTTTCGCCGACTTCAATTCTTCGCCGCTCGCGGCACTGTTCTCAAGTACCTGCTTCGCATTGGCAATCGCCGCATCAAGGGCTCCCTTCTTGTCGCCAGGCAGCTTGTCACCGTGCTCGCTAATTTGCTTTTCCGCTTGGTAAACCATCGAATCAAGCTCGTTCCGGTTTTCGACCGCCTCCTTCCGCAGGCGGTCTTCTTCAGCGTGGAGTTCAGCTTCTTTCTTCAAACGTTCGACCTCATCCTTGTCGAGACCGCTCGAGCCCGAGATCGTAATTTTCTGATCCTTGCCAGTTCCTTTGTCCTTCGCCGTCACATGGAGAATTCCGTTCGCGTCAATATCGAAGATGACCTCGATCTGAGGGACCCCTCGCGGGGCTCCCGGGATGCCCTCCAGTCGGAAATTGCCGAGAATCTTGTTGTCGTTTGCCATCGGGCGCTCCCCTTGGAGTACCTTGATGTCGACCGCTGTCTGGCCGTCCGCATAGGTTGAAAAGACCTGTGATTTCTTTGCCGGGATCGTTGTATTACGTTCGATCATCGGGGTCGAGACACCCCCGGCAGTTTCGATGCCGAGAGTCAAAGGGGTCACGTCGAGCAGGAGAACATCGCGCACGTCACCCTTCAATACCGCCCCCTGGATCCCCGCGCCGATCGCGACAACTTCATCAGGATTAACGCCCTTGTGCGGTTCTTTGCCACCCAACTCGCGGGCGATCTCGATAATTTTAGGGTTACGGGTCATCCCGCCAACCAGAACAAGTTCCTGGATCTCCGAGGCTGAGAATCCCGCATCGCTCATCGCGGCCTTAAACGGTGCGATCACTCGCTCGTAAAGGGGTTCGCAGATCTGCTCGAGTTTTGCCCTCGATAAAGTTACGTTGAGGTGCTTTGGCCCCGATGCATCCGCCGTAATGAAAGGAAGGTTGATGTCGGTCGACTGGGTCGAGGAGAGCGCGATTTTCGCTTTCTCGGCCTCTTCCTTCAGTCGTTGCTTTGCCATCGGATCGGAAAGGAGATCAATCCCGTTTTCTTTTTTGAATTCATCGGCCAGCCAACGGATAATGTAATCATCCCAGTTGTCACCACCGAGATGGGTGTCACCGTTCGTCGCCTTGACCTCAAAAACCCCGTCTCCGATCTCGAGGATCGAAACATCGAAGGTTCCACCACCGAGGTCAAAGACCGCGATCGTCTTGTCACCTTCCTTATCCAAACCATAGGCGAGCGATGCGGCCGTCGGTTCATTGATGATCCGCAGAACTTCTAACCCCGCGATCGTCCCGGCATCCTTCGTCGCCTGCCGTTGGGCATCATTGAAATACGCTGGTACGGTAATCACCGCCTGCGTTACCGGCTCTCCCAGATAAGCCTCCGCATCGGCCTTCAGCTTCGCCAAAACCATCGAGGCGATTTGCTCGGGGGCAAATGATTCTTCTTTCTCCCCAACCTTGCACCGGATGTGCGCGTCCCCGTTCCGCCCCTCAACCACTTCGTAGGGTAGGCTCCTCGACTCTTCCAAAACCTCGGAATGCTTCCGCCCGATCAATCGCTTTGCAGAGAAAATTGTGTTGTGCGGATTTGTAACCGCTTGACGCTTCGCCGCCTGCCCGACCAAACGCTCGCCGTTTTTGGCGAATGCCACCACTGACGGAGTCGTCCGGGCACCCTCAGAATTCGGAATTACGAGCGGCTCTCCACCTTCGATCACCGCCATACAGGAATTCGTCGTCCCCAGATCAATACCAATAACCTTTGCCATGCCTGATGTCCTGCAAAGAGCCTGCCGATTACCTAACTTAAGCACAAACACCTGGACAACAGTGCTTTAAGAATCCTACCTTGCTTTCAAGGTACTCCCCTGATCGTCTTCTGAACCGAATCTGGCACAGATCTCTGTCTCTCTTTGTCTCACTCTGTCGCGCCCTGTCACAGGCTAAAACCCGTCTCGACTCTTAAAACCTTCCTTGCCGTGCCCTCCCCTCGAAACTTATGCTCGCATTTCCATGAAATCAGCTTGGCGCATCATTCTTCTCGCGGCATTCGCGATTCTTGGCGGATCCCTGACCTGGAAGGGTTTTCAAAGGGTCGATTTTCTCCGCACGATTGAGAGAATTCCCCGGACCCCGATCCTCGCCGCGATTCCTGGCGAGGTGAATCTCCGGGGCGTAGTCGACCCGCATGACAACCAAACCCTCGCCGCCCCTGATACCGGCTTCCAGACTGTCTATTTCCGCTATCTGGTCGAGCGTGAGCATCGTGATAGTGAGGGGCGGCGAAGCTGGAAGACCATCGAGAACAGCGAACGGGGTGTCCCGTTTCAAATCAAGGACGATACCGGGTCGATCATCGTCAATCCCAATACCGATCCCCGGCTCACCCTCGAACGTAAGCACCGCCGGACGGCAGGAGACCTCCGTTACACCGAATGGCGAATCGATCCAGGTGACACCGTTTTTGTCATGGGTTTTGCTGAGCCTGATGGCCAAAGACTCCGGATTCGCTTTGACTCCGAGGGGGAGTATGTCCCCATCCTCTCCTCCTCGACCGAAAAGGACGAACGAGCTGGCTACGGCACCAGCAGTTTAATCCTCACCGGTGTCGGTCTCATCTTTCTCGCCCTCGCCGTCTTTCAATTCAGCCGGATCTTCGGCATTCATTACACTCCCGCCTACGTTTCCCTCATCGCCCTTACCCTCTTCCTGACGCTCGCAGTCCAGGGATACATGATGACCCGCGAAGATCTCACCGCCGCGTATGGTCGCCTCAACCGCGAATTTGAGGGCCGCGCCGCAATCCTCCGCGAATTGATCGCCCCCTACGGTGTCGAATGGAATGGCGACTGGAATGCCCTTCTCAACACGGTCCGCGAAGGAGGGCTCACCGCCAATCCGCAGCTCGTCGATTATATCGTTTACAGCCGCGTCAATTTGATCCGTTCCCTCGAACGCACAGAACGCATCCGCCGACAGATTCCCGAACGTTGGATCACGCCCTTTCTCGGAGTAAACACACCGCCACGCTTCGAACTCCTCCCGGCCGAGGCCGATGTTCTCGCCGAGATGGAATCGACTTTCGAACCCAGCCGGGCACCGCGCTCGATCGGCATCAGTTTGGGTGTCATCGGCACCATTGTCTCCTTTATCCTCGGGCGCCTCGGTCTTCGCCGGATTCGAACCAAACGGTGGATCGAGAACATCCCAACCGTTTCAACCAAGGGCGTCGTTTACGGGATCGGAGAAGTAAAGGGGACAGTTGCTGTCCCGAATGGTGCCGAGCCGATTCTCTCGCCCCTCACCACGACCCCTTGCACCGGATACCAATATATCGTCAAGGAACGACGTGGCTCCGGGAAAAATTCCCGCTGGGTAACGATCCGCAATGACATCACGTTTCAACCGTTTCTCTGCGTTGACCGGGACGGAGAGCTCCTTGTCGACGCAGGAGGATCCGAAATGATTATCCAAAAAACCACCCGGAAATCCAAAGGACGGATCCGACAGACCGAACACCGTCTCGAATTGGATGTTCCTGTCTATGCAATCGGTCCGATCATCGTAAACCCGGAAACCCACGATACCCTGATGATGGCCGAGGATCCCTCCTTCGTCGGCAAGGCGCCATTTGTGGTTTCGGATTATTCCGAGGAAGAGGTCGTTTCCCGCAAGGCATCGGGAGGCTTCCTTTTCCTCAACTGCGGGATGAATGCGTTTATGCTCGCCGGTTTGGGCATCAGCGGGATGCTTGGCGGTTTTGGATCATCCTCCTACCTCGCAGCTGCCCTTGCCCCAGTCGGCTACGTTCTGCTCGTTCTCGCTATCATCCTCTACAACGATCTCGTTTTTCTCCAGAAACGCGCCGAGGCCATGTGGGCGAACATTGATGTCGCCCTCAAAAAACGCTTTGACCTCCTTCCCCAGCTCGTCGAAATCGCCCGCCGTTTCTTTACGCACGAGAAGGAGATTCAGGAGTCGGTTGCCGAACTCCGTGCCGCATCCGGCGGCGGTAACCCGCTCAATCCCGAATCCGCGACCCTCTCAGTTGGTCGCGAACAGGGAATCCTTAGCCGGATCCGCGCCCTTCGCGAAGCCTACCCTGATCTCAAGGCCAGCCAGACCGCCGCCGATCTGTTCAATCGCATCCGCGATCTTGAGGACGAGATCGCCCTCATGCGCGACGGCTACAACCACGCGGTCGAAATCTACAACACCCGGATCGCCCGCATCCCCGAGGTGCTCATCGCAAAGACCTTCCGATTCCAATCCCGCAGTTTTTTCAACATCGCCGACACCCCGGATGCTGCCCGCGCGGTTTCCGTTTCCGATTCCGGCGCATGACGAGGCCTTTTGACTCGCAGCCCCTGAAACGACCCAACAAACTCTCCATCAAATGAATGCTTTCCGCACGATCTATCCGGGCTTCTTCATCATCTCTATTCTGACCTTCCTTTCCGGATGCCGGGAAGAAAAAATCCAGCTTCCCCCGATTGTGCCCGATTACGGAGGACAGGCTGTCCTCTACCCCGGCACCGTTGTCGCCCGCGATCTATCGACTCCCGATCTGCGACAGTCGATCCTCTTTTATCGCGGCCTCCTCGGGTGGGACTTTCGGCCTGTCCCGAATGTAGATGCGGCTATCGCCGAACAGGACGGACGAACTATCGCGCTGTTTTTTGAGAAAAACCCCGCCAAAGGGTCCCCGCTCACCCCCGGCCTTTGGATTCCCGCCTTCTCCGTTGAGGATCTCGACCCGGCCGTTGCCCGGTTTCGGGCCAAAGGGGGCGCCGTTCTTACAGGTCGTCTGAAAATGCCTGATCGGGGCGAGATGGTGGTCCTTCGCGATCCCGAGGGGGCCGTTTTCTCCGCACTGGTCTCATCGACGGGTGACCCCGTCCCGGGCAGTCCCAACCCACCGTGGGTCGGTGAGGTTCTCGTGACAGAGGAATTCAAGAATGCCACCAGGATTTACGAAGCTACCCTTGGCATTTCAGTGCGAGGGGTCGAACCTTTGAATCAAGGCGGACGCGTCGGAGAACTCTTCGCCGGGACCCATCGCATCGGCCGAATCGCAAGTTCCTTTTTCGCAAACATTCCGGCCGCCTGGCTACCAGTCCTCGGGGTTGAGGATCTTGCCGCTACCTCCGAACAGGTTGAAAGTCTCGGCGGAATGGTACTCCTCCGCTCGGGTGAAGCCGCCGCCCTTCCCACCATTCTGATCCAGGACCCAACCGGCGCCCTCCTCGTTCTCCAACAATCCACGCCAGTCTCCCAATGAAACTGACCGCTTCCATATCACGCCTTGTCGCCCTCGGTCTCCTGACCGTTGTTGTGCTTCTAACCGGATGCCGAACCAGCACCAACCTCGGGGTCAACGTCGGCATCCACAACGGTAGCGTCCAGGTCCGCCCAACCGCTGGCATCGACTTTATCGGCGACCCGATTCGACGCTGACCTCGGATCCACCGCGAGCAGTCCACTCGCACGAGAGGTCTCCTCGTCCCGCAAACAGGGTCCCGGCAAATCCTACCGATATGATTATCGGAATCGGTTCTCGAAAATCGCGGCTGCAACCTCGTTAGAGGTCCTTGCCAGACCCACCTTCACCGCCTTCGAAAATCTCAAAAGCCTCAGGCCTCACGCCCTTCAGCCTCCCCCTTCCGCCTCGCTTTCAAAGCCCTCCAGCGTTCCAATCGCTCCCGCACCGCCGCCTCGCTCCCGACATCACCGGCTTCGTACAACCGCAGCGGTTTGACCAAATACTCCTGCCCCGAAACCGCCTCGGGGTAGTCGTGGCTGTATCGATATTCGCGCCCGTGACCCTCCGCCCGGTTCGCCGATCCATGACCGTCTCGCAACCACAGCGGTACTGCTTGCAGGCCATCGTTTCGAATCGTCTCCTTGGCCGCCTTCAGGGCGCGGTAGGTCGAGTTACTTTTCGGACAGGTAGCCAGAAAAACCGTCGCATGCACGAGATTCAGCTCACACTCCGGCAATCCGATCACCTCACAGGCCTGAAATGCCGCCATCGCCACCGGCAGGGCGCGCGAATCGGCCATCCCGATATCCTCCGATGCCAGAATCACCAACCGCCGCGCAATAAAACGCGGATCCTCGCCTCCGATCAATTGCTTTGCCAACCAGTAAACCGCCGCATCCGGGTCACCCCCCCGGATGCTCTTGATAAACGCCGAAGCCGTATCGTAGTGCTCATCCTCATTCGCGTCGTAGCGGATGTGCCTCTCCTTCGAAAAGGCCTCGACCGCATCCCCCGTCAAGGTGGTTCCAATCGGCTGACTCAGAACCAGCGTCTCGAGCGCATTCAACCCCCTCCGCAAATCCCCGTCCGCGATTCGCGCGATCGCCTCCAACACCCCCGCCTCAACCCCACAACGGCTGTGCCCCAGCCCGCGCTCTTCATCCCGTAGCGCCCGCCCCAGAACCTCGACAATCGCCTCCGGGGGAATCGGGTTCAACCGAAAGAGGTGACTCCGGCTCACCAGCGGCGCGATGATCGAGAATCCCGGATTGTGAGTTGTCGCTCCGATCAAACGCAGATTACCCGCCTCGATATCAGGCAACAGCAGATCCTGCTGGGCACGGTTAAAACGATGTATCTCGTCGATGAACAGAACCGTCAGATCGTCCCGATAGCGGGCCAACTTCAGGACATCCCGCAACTCCCCCACATTCGACAGAACGGCATTGATCCGTTCAAACCGACCTCCCGTCTCCGCTGCAATCACCTCTGCCAAGGTCGTCTTCCCGCTCCCCGGCGGCCCGTAGAAAAGCAGGCTCCCGAACTGATTCGAGGCGATCAGACGCGGCAATAAGGCCCCCTCTCCAAAGAGATGCTCCTGCCCGACCAAATCCCCCAACCGCCGAGGACGCATTCGTGCCGCCAGCGGCATCCGGGCACGCTTTTCCGGCGAATCCGGACGCTTTCCCGCCTCGCCCTCAAAGCCACCTCCGAACAAATCCCCCTCCATCCCAATGCCCTCAACGCACGTTCCGGACCGCCCGCTCGGCCTCGCGCAACTGTACCTTCTTTTTCAGATCCTCCCGCTTGTCGTAGGTCTTTTTTCCTGTCACGACCGCGATATCGATTTTTACGTATCCATCTTTTAAATACATTTGGAGCGGGATCACAGTTTTCCCTCCCGACTTGATCGCCCCCGAAATCTTGTCGATTTCCCGACGGTGCAACAGCAGCCGTCGCGGCCGTCGCGGCGGATGGTTGTTCAGGTTGCCAAAATCGTATTCTTCGATGTGGGCGTGGTAGAGGACCGCGTTTCCGCGCTCGATCCGCACAAAAGCATCGGAAATTTGGGCCTTCCCTGCCCGGATCGATTTGACCTCTGTTCCCACCAAAGCAATTCCCGCCTGATAGGTATCCCCGATATGGTAATCGTGACGCGCCCGCCGGTTTTCGATCCGGGTTACCCGCTCCTTCTTCTTTTTCGCCATCTTCGGGCCCGCTCTCCCAGCGGACGATGCCCCCTCAGCTTTCCTCGACCGGCTCGAATAACTGGTAGCTGATCTTCCCCTCAATAACCTCACGGAGGGCAACATCCTCCGGATCGAGTCGCTCGAGCGATTCAACCAGCGGCTTGTAACCACTCTTCAGCTGCTTCACCCGACGGGAAACAATGTTGATGAGAATATTTGGGTCGGAGACCTTGGTCTGGGCTTCTTTGAGAAATTCGTCGCGCACGGAAAGTCCTTGGATGTAATAAAACCCAAGAGAATGACATGCCCCCTCACAGCCGTGCAAGCTTTTAAGAGACGGAAATCAGATCTCGACCCATCCCGCCAATTTAACCAAGGTTACCCCATGGCTATGATCGGTATCCTCAACGGTCCAAATCTCGGACGGCTCGGCACTCGTGAACCCTCGGTTTACGGGTCCCTCACGCTCGAACAAATCGTCCAAATGCTCGAAGCCGAGGCAGACCGCGAAGGTTTCACCGTCAATTCGTTCCAGTCCAACCATGAGGGTGCCCTCATCGACCGGATTGAAGCCTGGAAGGACGCCAGGTGCAAAGGGTTCCTTCTCAATGCCGGTGCCCTCACCCACACCAGCTACGCACTCCGCGACGCTATCACCGGTTCCGCAATCCCCACCGTCGAGATCCACCTCTCAAACGTCCATGCCCGCGAGGCCTTCCGAAGCACCTCAGTCCTCGCTCCGGTTTGCTGTGGGGTTATTTCCGGATTTGGCGTTGTCAGCTACCAATTGGGGCTGATCTACCTGACCCGATTCCTTCGCGACGACCTCGCCACTGCCTGAGGTCGCCTTTCTGACGACCTTTCGGGCCGTCTTCTTTGCGGCTACCTTTTTCGTCGCCGATTTTCTCACCGCAGCTTTTCTCGCAGTGGTTTTTTTCGTCGCCTTCCGGGCTGACTTTTTCGCCGATGCCGTGGGTGGGGAGACCTCCCCCGTTTCCTCGTCGTCCCCTGAATTTGCCGGCGACGCGTCACTCGCCGTCGACGCAGTCTTCTCTGGCGAAGACTCCGAAAACTCCCGCCTGCCGGATTCCACCGGTCTATCGGAATCTATCGGCTTTTCGCGCTCGGGTCTTTGACGTTCCCCCACCTCGCCCCGACGATCCTCTCCCGGAACATCGGTCCGTGCCGTGCCATCCTCTCCGCTACCTCCGACCACATCCCGATTTTTCTTCCCCCTGCGGCGGCGGCGGCGTTTTTTGCGACGTGCGTCCCCATCTGGTCCGGCAACACCCTCCCGGATCTCGGCATCCTCTCCCCGACGCGCTTCCGGAGGCTCCCGCCCCGGCGACTCCGCTCTCGGTCTCCGCACTTCCGGACCGCGATCCTCGAAGGTCTCCTTCTCTTCACCTGCCCCATCCCCCGGATCCCGGAACGATTTCTCCGCCTCGTCGTCAAATGCCCAATCATCCTCCTCGTCGGGGAATTCCACCTCGGCGATCTTCAGATAGGTCTTCGGCTTGCGTGTCGGGATTAGAATCTCCTCCGGCGGGTAGTCCCCCTTCTCCGGCAGTCGGATTTCCTCGAAATCATCGATTGGAAAATGCGTTCGCGGCAAACGGAGATCCCCCCGGTCGAGGCGCGGTCGGATCCGAATTTCAGTGATCGCGTTTAAATCCTTTGACCGAATGACCGCCTCGATCACGTCCGCAACCTCCTCGGCCTGAACACGGGTCTGTCCGTGATCCGAGGATGCGCTGACCGGAACATCGCGATTCGCATTCGGCTGGATCCCGATCCGGCAAGCCCTCGCCCCGAGAACCCGCAGCACCGAGAAAACCCCCTCCGAAAGATGCTTCAGCCCCTCACCACAGGCATCCAGGATTGGATCAACCGGGCCGGTCTTGGGCCGATCCCAGGTCAGGAAAAAGAAAAAGCCCTGCAAATTCGCAACATCTTCGGCTACCGCCCGCGTCAACATCAGCGGTACAGTGAAATTGGCGATCGACGCATCGAGCACATCTGTCGGAGAAATCTCGATCAACCGGCGGTGTCCACTGCGATCCATCCGCGGATTCAAGATGATCGTGTTGATCGCCCCCTCCCGGTCGCGGATCTCTTCGACCGCCCTCAGCGCAGCCTTCAAATCGAAGGGATTGAAAACAACCTTGAGGCAGTCGTCGTGTTCAAAATCGAAATCCGCGAAATCCTCCCCAAAGGCATAGACCCGGAAACCGAGCCGAACCATTGACTTGGTGATCGACAATCCGAAGGGACTGTCAGCGTTGGAAATGATGGCAACATCCATGCGTGGTAAAAGCGGCGGGAATGCCGACGCGGCACTCGACCAACTCGGGTTGAAGGGATACTCGGCAACGTTTTCCTGCGTCAAGGGATTTCACTCGCTCGCCCGACGACCGACAACAAACAACACCAGAGCCACAAACGAGATTCCGAAAACCGGCCCAAACCATCCCAGCGTCTCGACGAACACGGCTTCCCCATCCATCCCGTCCCGCCCCGCAATCGAGGCCGCCAGTGCCCCGTAGCCCAGCGAAATCATCCCATACGCGAGATTCAGGCTAAGCCCTCGAAAACTCAACACGGTTGCCCGGATCCGACTGTCCGCCATTTCATTCAGATAGTGACTCAGGAAAAACCCGTTCGCGCTCATCGTGCTGAATGCCATTATCGCAAATGCCAGCCCCCACCCGGGTATCGTCAGGGCTATCCCGAGAAATCCCACCAACGTCCATCCCCCCATAATCAGGGCAATTGTCCGCCTCGTGAGGTGCTCCACCATCCAGCGGGCAACCCTCGGCAGGAAAATTCCGTTCAACGCCGAGAACGCCCCGATCAATCCAAAGGACCAGTCCGGAAACTGAATCGTTCGGTAATATTCGGATGCCAGCGTCACGAATTGACGGTTGAAACTGTCGAACAGCACCCCGAAAAACAATAGAACCCAAACCGGTCGCGTCCGCAGAATCCAGCCCCCCGCCCCGAGAGTGTCCCGCCACGGATGTGTCGTCTCCTCCCGCGCACTCGCCTTCTCATCCATCCCCACCGCACAGATCACCGCTCCAAACGCTGTCAGAAGGGTCAGAAAAATCGGCAAACGCATCGTCAGATTCCTCGGCAGTTCAACCCCCTCCCAAAACCACCCCACGATCGAGTTGACGAGGGTGTTGTCAAAAACCATCGCCCCCAACCCCATCGCGAAAATAAAGGCCACCGCCTGCAAACGCATCGCCGATTCCAACACCCGTCCCCACTGTTGCTCCAACCCCTTCGCCTTCAAGGTGTCGTAGGCGAGGGCCTCGTCTGCCCCGCTCGCCGCTGCCTCCGCCAAACCACTGAGAATTCGATTCAGGGCAAACACCGTAAAAACCAAACCCGCATTCCCGGTAGGCAAAAATGCGATCAGTGCCATTTCCACAACCATCGAAACGGCCGCGAAAACCACCAGACGCTTCCTCCCGACCCGATCCGCAAGCGCCCCCGAGGGCACCTCCCCCAACACGATCGTCGCTGCCCAGATCGCGTTCAGGATCGAGAACTGCGCCAAAGTCAGTCCGTAGTCGAGAAACAGAACCGTGAAGACCGGATAATAAAAACGACCATTGAAAAAGAGTCGAAACCACAGAAAGCGCCGAACATTTGGCAGCTTCAACGCTTTGACACCGGCCACCCGCCGCTCCGCCTCTCCTCCCGATTCTCTCTTCGATTTTGCTTTTCCCGGATTCATTTCTCTAGTTGAGTTGAGAAGCTTTCATGAAACTCCCTGAATTGACAGCCGAAACAACCGCCAAACCTTGTGTCCTCGTCGTTGAAGATGATGTCGAGTACCGCGGATTCCTCACCGAGGCCCTCGAGGCCCGCGGGTACACTGTCCGACAAGCCACCGATGGGGCCGAGGGGTTTTCAATTGCCCTCCAATATCACCCCACGGTGATCGTCGCCGATGTCGTCATGCCCCGCGTCAACGGCTTCAACCTCCTCGAAAGACTCCGCGAAAATTCCCGCACCCAACGCATTCCCGTCATCCTCATCAGCGGGATGAGCGACCGCGACTTCATTCGCAAGGGCATGGGCCTTGGGGCCGACGACTACCTCACCAAACCGTTCCGGATCGACGAACTCTGCCAAACCATCGACATCCGGCTCCAGCGCCTCGAAAGCCTTACCATCGTCCGCGAGGCAACCGAGGACGACCGCCTTCACAACCTTCCCCACTTTCTCCGCAACCCCCTCAACGCGATCCTCGGAATCGCCAACCTCCTGCGGGAGCGCGCCGGGGAATCCGAAACCTGTCCGACCAGCGAAATTCTCGATGACCTCAAAACGATCGAGGATTCTGGACACCGTCTTCTCGAAATCGTCGAACGGTTGCTCTTTTTTGAGGAGTTGATCGACCTCAAGACCCGCGTCATCGATACCGAACCGGAGGAAGCCGACAACACTCCGAAGATTCGCCCCATGCATATCGATGCGGAGACGATTCAATCCGCCGCCGCATCCGGCTCCGATCAATTCTGCCTTGTGATCGAAATGGAGCCCTCCGAGATCGCTGTTATTCCCGAATTTTTCCGCCGCTCCCTTGGTGATTTCTTTTTCGAGGTCTCGAAGGCACTGGACTCAACCAAAAAGATCCAGATCACGGGTTCCCTCGACACCCTCTTCTACCGCCTTGCCATCCGGGTGGAAGACGCACCCCTTGATCTTTTTCACTCCGAACAGGGCCTCGCCGATGCCGGAGCCCTTTCCCCCGCCTTCGCCATCCGCGTCCTCTCGCTCGTTTGCGAGATTTGCGGTGGCAGCCTGATCAAAGGGATGAGCGGCCCAACCACCCCCCGGATCGAGATCCGCGTTCCAATCTACGCCGGTTCGTAACGGGGCCGTCACAGGGAACGATTCCTTTCAGGTTTTTCTTGGCATCCCGCTCCCGGATCCTAATCTCGCTTCTATGGGTACTGGATTAATCATTCTTCTCGTCCTTCTCGGGATTGTCGGGGCGATCGTCATCTTCGCGATCTCCATCTATAACAAACTGGTCGCACTTCGCAACCGATTCAAAAACGCCTTCGCCCAGATCGACGTTCAGCTCAAGCGCCGCTACGATCTGATTCCCAACCTTGTCGAAACCGCCAAAGGTTACCTCTCCCATGAACGGGAAACCCTCGAAGCTGTCATCAAGGCGCGGAACTCTGCCGCCGCTGCTAACGAGAAGGCTGCCGCCAACCCCGACGATGCCAATGCCATCAAGGGACTCGTCGGTGCCGAAACCGCCCTCACCGGCGCGATGGGACGGTTCTTCGCTCTCTCCGAGGCTTACCCCGACCTCAAGGCAAACCAGAACATGATGCAGTTGACGGAGGAATTGACCTCGACCGAAAACAAGATCGCTTTCGCCCGCCAAGCCTACAACGACTCCGTCATGACCTACAATACGGCCCGCGAAACTTTCCCCGCCGTCGCTTTCGCGGGTGCCCTTGGGTTCCAACCGGCCGAACTCTTTGAGATCACCGATCCGACAGAACGCGAAGCTGTCAAGGTCTCCTTCTGACCTGACCCGCCCCCGGGCGGTCTCATCTTTCCTATGGATTTCTTCGGCGCGCAGGATCAGGCCCGGGCCAAAACCCGCTATCTGGTCCTCCTCTTCATTCTCGGTGTCAGCGGGATTGTCGGTTCGATCTACGTTCTCTTTGCGCTCCTCACATCCGGCGACACTGGGTCCTCAACATCGACTGTCAGCAGCACCCCCTTCTGGCGCTGGGATCTTTTCATTCAGGTCGCCATCGTTGTCTGCGGGATCATCTTCGGGGCTTCATTCTTCAAGACGCTGGCCCTTAAGGCCGGCGGATCGAAGGTCGCCGAGAGCGTCGGCGGCCGCAAGGTTGCCCTCAATACCACCGACCCAAAGGAACGTCGCCTCCTCAACATCGTCGAGGAAATGTCGATTGCCTCCGGGGTCCCCATGCCAGAGGTCTTCATCCTCGATCAGGAGAAATCGATCAACGCTTTTGCCGCCGGCTACAACCCCGGGGACGCTGCCGTCGCCGTCACCCGCGGGACACTCGACCAACTTAACCGCGACGAGCTTCAGGGCGTTATCGCCCACGAGTTCAGCCACATCCTCAGCGGCGATATGCGTATCAACATCCGCCTCATGGGGATTATATTCGGGATCTTCGTGATTTCTGTCATCGGGCGGATCCTCTTCCGCAATGCGGTCTACCGGCGCGCCTTTTCCAGCAACAGCAAGAACGACGGTGGACGGATCGGCATCCTCGCGGTCGGCGCAGCCATTATGGCGATCGGTTGGATCGGGGTCATTTTTGGCCGCCTCATCCAGGCTGCGATTTCCCGCCAGCGCGAGTATCTCGCTGACTCCTCCGCTGTTCAGTTCACCCGCAACCCCGATGGCATTGCCGGTGCCCTCCGCAAGATCGGTGGCCTCGATACCGGTTCAAAAATCGGCAACCCCCACGCCGAGGAGGTTGCTCACATGTTCTTCGCCCAGGGCCTCTCCTCCCTCTTCGCCACCCACCCTCCCCTCGCTGAGCGCATCGCCGCGATCCAGCCGGACGGTGTCGCCGATTCCGCTAAAGCCCGCTCAAAGCCGATCTCGCCCGAAACGCCCTCCGCCCAGTCATCCACCCCTGCCGCTCCCGTTCCGAAAAGCGCCCGCGAACGCAGCGAAGCTATGCTGAACGGGATCGGCGTGATTGCCGGGGGTGCCCTCGCCCGAGCCGCCGTCCGTCGCGAGGCACTCCACAAGGACTTCGGACAAGCCCTCGAACAAAGCGATTCCGCTGTCGCCCTCGCAATCGCGTTCCTGATCGATGATAAACCCGATATTCGCGCCCGTCAGTTCGCCCTCGTTCGCGAATCTGGACTGAAAGCCACAACCAACGATGTCGAGGCCTACGTATCCAAAATCTCACCGATGTCGACCAACGCCCGCTTCACCGCTCTCGACATCGCCGTAGCCCCCCTCCGCGGACTCTCGCAGCAAGAGGCCCAGTCCCTCGAGCGTCTCCTTAGTGCCCTCGCCGATGCCGACAACCATCTGACGCTCGACGAGTTCCTTACCCTCCGCGGGGTCCGCAAACATCTCAAAACCCTTCTTGATGGCCCTAACCGATCCGATCGCCTGATCGAAGACCCCGCCGTCCTCGCCCCGGGCATCGGACGGCTCCTCTCTTACGTCGCTTCAACCGGAACCGATGATGAAGAGACCGCCGCGACCAACTTTCGCCAAGCCGTCGAAGCCCAGCCCCTTTTCAACGAAATGCCGGGGCTCGACTTTGCCCCGCCCCCCGACGACCTCCGCCAACTCGAACCCGCCCTCGAAACCCTCTCCGAAGCCTCCTACCGGATTCGCGAAGCCGTCATCCGAACGGCCACCACGATCGCCCTCGCCGACGACGAGGTCCAGTCCGACGAAGTCGCAATCCTCCGCGCGATCGCCATATCAATTGGGATTCCCGTCCCCCCACTCGACGACGATCCCACCTGATCGCTCCTCATCCTTTCGCAATTCCCCGTTTGCTCGTCTGCATCAGGAACTCCAGAAAAAGTCGCCCCTCCTCGGTCCAGCCGTAATCAGGTAAACGCATAAGATTCGTCGCTGCCACCATCGGAGTGCCCGGAACCTGAAGAACCTCTCGGTAGCAGGCTTTCAGATCCTCGACCGATTCCGCCGACACCCCTGCCCGCCGAAGGCCCACTTGGTTCAAGCCGGCAATTCGATTGCGATCCGCCACCAGCAGGAAGGGCGCAATGTCTTTTGTAATGATGGAGCCACCACCGACCATCACGCCCTGCCCGATCCGGACGAACTGATGAAACAACGCCGCCCCCCCGAGAAAGGACCGTGCCCCCACCTCAACGTGACCGCCCAACTGGCAGGCATTCGCAACCACTACCCGGTCCGCAACCACACAATCGTGCCCGACGTGCGCCGACGCCATCAAATAACAATCTCGGCCGACCTTCGTAAACATTCCCGGATAGATGCTCCGATGGATCGTGACCCCTTCTCTCAGAACCGTCCGGTCACCGACGCTCACCCCCGACCGAATTTCACAATCCCACCCGATGTACTGCGGATCTCCCCCCACCACTGCATGTGAATACACCCGGACCCCTTCCCCGAGGACACCTCCACGATGGACAATCACACCCGTATCGAGAACACAATTTGACCCCAGAACAGCACCCGCCACGAGATGACAGAACGGGCCGATTCGGCAGCCCGTTCCGACCACTGCTCCGTCCTCAACGACCGCCAGGGGATGAATCGTCGTTGCGCCGATTTCGCTCATTAAAGATTTCCCTTCCGAAAAAGATCCATCTGCGGCGGGCTCACCATCTCAAACAGCTTCATCATCCGAATTAATTGCAATGCCGGCGCACTCTCATACGCCGTCAATGGATCTACCCGCTGCGATACGTTATCTAGAATCGTTCGGAAGGTCAGCGCATGCTCAACCCCGGCCTCCCGCAACAGTCCCACCGCCTCCTCCCGGTGCGGATCCACCGACGGTAGCCCTGGCAAAACCCAAACCCGCCGCCCCCCCTCATTGCCTTTCTCCGGGTCCTCTTCCGGGCATTCAACCCCCTTTAAAACGTGCTTCCTCAGGTGCTCGACCATCTGCTTACCGTTCCGCAACATCCTCGCCGTAAAACCCGATTCGTCCCAACCCTCGATGCGGACCCGCGCCCGGCGAATTCGGTGTATCTCCGAACTGAACAACTGAAAGCCATCCGGAGCGGCGTCATCCACCTCCGGATGAAAGACCTCGAGATGGTAGTGGGGATGCCCTTTCCGCTTACGCCCCGCTAACCCGCTCGGGGCTTCAATCGTCGCCACCAAAAATCCATTGAATTCAAAATAACTCCGGATCAATTGTTCTTCGACCCATCCCATCAGACACCCTCATCTGTCTCATCCGGGGTAGTCTCACCCGTTGATTCCCCATCGAAAACCTTCCCGAACAAGTCGGTCTGCGAAAGATAACGCCGCCGCAGCAGGTCCCACGCACTAAAGAGAAAGGCCGTTAAGGGAACCGCCAGAATCATCCCGACGATACCGTTCAGAGCTATCCCCCAGAAAAAAATTGCCACAATGATTACGACCGGATGCAGACCGGTCTCCTTACCCATGATCCGCGGCGAAACAATGTTACTCTCAAGGGTTTGCACGACTGAAAAAACCGCCAGAACGAACACTACGAGGAGCCCCCCGCCGTCAGGCTGGAAAAACGCCACCGGCAGAACCGTTGCCAGCCCAATAATCGTCCCGAGGTAGGGGATGATATTCAACGCTCCAAACAACAGCCCGAATAAAAACCCGAACTGCAAACCGATAAACGTAAACCCGAACGCCAACATCAGGCCAGTCGCTCCCGCCACCAGAATCTGTCCACGGAAAAAAGCGACCACGTATCGGACGAAATCCTGCACCAGCGTTAACAGATCCTCCCGCCATTTGTCTTTTAGAAAGTCGAGTTGTTGCCCCATCCGGTCATAAACCCGGTATTCGCCGAGCATGAAATAAAAGAGATAGACCGGAATGATTCCCAGCAATGTCGCCGTCTGGAGAAATCCCAATACCTGCCCTCCCGCTGCCTGAATCATCGGTACCGACGAAGCGCTCAACTTTCTGACCAGAGCAACTAACTCATTTCCGAGCGCACTGACATTTTCCGCTCCCAGTTTCAACTCGAGCGTTCCAACCAAATCCGGAAAACGCTCTGACAGGAACCGGACCACGTTGTCATAGGTTTCGGGCAAAGCCCGAAACGCCTGAACCGTCTGATTGATCGCCAGGGGAATCACCAACGCTGCAAGAACTAACCCGATCATTCCCACCAGCAGAAAGAGAATCGACACACATCTGGTCCGCGACCAACGGGTTTTCGCCTCCATCCAACTGACGATCGGACGCAGCAGGATGGTTAGAATAATCGCCGTCGCCAAGGGCCAGATAACGTTCGCAAACATCACAATCCCATCGCGCAAGAGCCCCAGGACCTGAAAAAGCGTCAGCGCCAGAACCACCAACGCGGCCGCCGTCAACCCCGCCGCAACAATCCGCCGCTGAGCTGGTGATAACAGGACTTGCTTGTCTCCGGTCGTCTTCATGCGGAACATCTCCATTCCCTCGATGGGCTCGGTATGATTGAAGCTTGATAAATCATCCCGATCCCATATGGATGCTTCTTTCAAAAGCGTCAATGCGATAGCACTACAGTCGAGAACGCCGGTCTCATCGAACGCCATCAGCTCCCTTATGCCAAATTTGGACCAGGTCATTCCGCCACAACACCTTACACCTTTTCTGCGAATGCTCATTGAAGAGGGTCCTGACTGCACTTTGATCACCGATGACCTCGGCCGGATCCTTTACACCAATCGCAATTTCACCGCCGCGACTGGATTTCCTCCCGAGGAGGTCTATGGACAGCACACCAGTTTTCTCCGCTTTCCAACCGCACCCGCTGCGAACTTCTCCAAACTCTGGGAACGTCTCCGTTCCGGTAAAATTTGGCGGGGAACCTTCTGCAATCGCCACCGCGACGGCTCATTGCTCTGGGTCGATGCTACCCTCATCCCGATCAACCCGCAAAGTGATCGCAGTGAGCACCTCTACCTCGGAATTACCCGTCCTGCTGAACCCAACGACCACCGCACTCCCGAAACGACCGACGATCCAGGCTGGATTCAACGAATCTGCGGTTCCCTCCCCGTCGCCGTCATCATGACCAATGCGGATGGTCATATCGGTTATGCCAACGCCGCTTTCCTGCTCATCTCCGGATACTCCCGCGAAGAACTTATCGGACGGTCAATCGAAGATCTCGTTCCCGATGCCTCCCGGTCCCGGTTCCTCGCTTTCTATTTTCCGGGTCAGGATGTGGCGCACCCGGTCCTCCGACTCGAACACCTCTTAACCGCCAGGGATGGCGACACGTACTCAGTTCTCGCCGAGGGCATCACCATCAGCCCCCAGCCGGGCGTTCACCAACGCTACGCCTTTCTGACCGACATCACACCCCAAAAACAGGTTCTGCGGGCAATTTCAGCCCTTTCCGAATGTAATCGTTTACTGCTCACATCAGACACCATCGACGACCATCTCGGCCTTATCCTGCAAATCCTCAAGGAGATCCTCCGGGCCGACCAGGCTCACCTTCTGCGATACCACCCCAACCGTCACGGAGATCATTTCGAGAGCCTCGAAAACGTCCCCGCCGACGAACCGACAATCACCTTTGCTGCCGTGCGGAGGGCAGTTGCCGCCTTCTTTCCAATCGGGGAAAATACGTCCGCGACCGAGTTGATCGTTGAACCCGACCCAACCGCGTCCCGGATCCGCTCAGACCTCCAGTGCGGTACGGTTATGCTTGCTCCTGTTCAAGTTGGAGAATCACTCTGGGGAAGCTTTATCTTTCTAACCACTACCAGCGAACGGCATTGGACCGACCGCGAAAAAGAGGTCATTCGGAATTTTCTCTTCAACTTCAGCCTTCGGCTTCAAAAGGCACGTGACGAACGACTCGTTATCGAAGCCAGGAACCGCGCCGAAGAGGCTGCCGAGGCCGCCAAACAGGCCAACGCCGCCAAAAGTCGGTTCGTTGCGTCGATGAGCCACGAGATCCGCACCCCCATGAACGGAGTGATCGGCATGACCACCCTCCTCCTCGACACCGAACTCGATACCCAGCAGCGCAACTATGTCGAGACCGTTCGGGATTGCGGAAACACCCTCCTCACTATCATCAACGACATCCTCGACTTCTCGAAAATCGAGGCGGGGAAGATCGATCTCGACAAGGCTCCCTTCAACCTGCGCAACGTCCTCGACTCGGTTCTGGCGATCCTTCACCCCAAAGCCTGGGAACGCGGGATCGAGCTGCAATCTGTGGTCGATCCGCAGCTTCCCGAACTGATGACTGGCGATGCCAACCGCCTTCGGCAGGTCATCTTCAACCTCTGCGGCAACGCAATCAAATTCACCCGTGAGGGGCGCGTTGCAATTGAGGTTCGGGTCGCCCGCGCCAGCTCTTCCAAGTGCAGCTTTTGTATCCATTTTTTGGATACAGGCATTGGTATTCCCGAGGAGGTTAAACCCCGCCTTTTTCAGAGCTTCTCCCAGGGCAACCCCGGAATCAGCACCCGCTTCGGTGGCACCGGGCTTGGCCTCGCCATTTCGAAGGGACTCGTCGAATCCATGGGGGGTCGGATCGGATTTGAAAGCGAGATCGGCAAGGGTTCGGACTTTTTCGTTCATCTCGACCTCCCGGTTTATCGGGAACCTGCCATTTCCGACCACCCGGCCGACAATTCCCCTGCCCCTGACACCGGGAATCTCCCCGACGATCTGTCCTGCCTCGGAGAGGTTCTCATTGTCGAGGACAACCTCGTTAACCAGCGGGTTGCCAAACTCAGCCTTCGCAAGATGGGCGTTCCCTCCGTGGTCGCTGCGGACGGAGAAGAGGCCGTCAATCAGTTCATCGCCAAACCCTGCCGCGTGATCCTCATGGATTGTCGCATGCCGGTAATGGATGGATTCGAGGCCACCCGGAGAATCCGCGCCCACGAGGCCGCTGCCTCCCGAAACGAACCCGTTTGGATCATCGCCCTGACCGCCAACGCCCTCTCCTCCGACCGCGACGAGGCCCTTTCCTTCGGCATGAACGACTTTGTCACCAAACCAATTGACCTCGGTACCCTCCGCGATGCCCTCTCCCGCGCCGCTGCAAACTTTCCATCATCCGATCCGGGTCTTTGATTTCCCATGAAGCGAGTAGCCATTCTCATTATCCTCCTGATTATCGCAGTGCTCGCCTTCACTCGCTGCGGCAATGCCCCGAACGAGTATCTTATGCCAACACCGATGCTCTTCCCCCAGCTCGGTATCGGTCCCCTCGACCATATCCCCGAATCCGAACGGTGGAATCCCCGATTGATATTTTACGCTACCAACCGCCAACGGGCACTCGACCCCCAACAAATTATCTACAATAATCAAGAATCGGGTCAGCTTGCTCTCGGGCTGGCCCTCGTCGGCTTTGGTTCCGGAGAACTCTCCTGGGAGGATCTTTCGAAAGCCTCCACCTACCCTGACCGCGAGACGCCCGTCGCCCTTTCGATTGCCGGCGTCATTGAGGCCGGGCAATGGGACCCGGCAGCACCCACCCCGACCCCCGGCAGCGGATTGGTCATGCGCCAGATCCGCGAGGCCGTCAACGCCGCCCGTGATCGTGACATCCTCATTTACGTCCACGGTGCCAAGGTCAACTTTTACAACTCCTGCGTCTTCACCGCACAGCTTGACCACTTTATGGGTCGCGACATGACCCCCCTCGCCTTTGCGTGGCCCACCCATCAGAACATTCTCGCCTACGGACTGGGACCGGATCTTGATCGCGCTTACCGTGCCGGGGGTAAACTCGCCGACCTGATCGAACGTCTTGCCGCCGACTCCGGAGCCCGCCGCATCCACGTTCTCGCCTGGAGCGCCGGGGGACGCGTTACCACCGAGGCCCTCCGCCTCCTCCGCGAACGGCATCCAGATCTCGACCGACCAGCTCTTCTTGAAAAACTTAGGGTCGGCACCGTCTATCTCGCCGCCGCCGATGTCCCCCGCGCCAGCTTTTTTGAGAACTTTACCTCGCTCGACGATGTCGCCGGTCGAATCATCATCTCAGCCACCGATCAGGATGACGCCCTCATGATGGCCGAACGCTTCATGGGGGGTGGTCGCCGCATTGGTCAAAAAGGTGGCGGGATCTCTCCAGAGGAACTCCAAATGCTCGAAAACGCCGCCGACCTTCAGGTGATTGATGTATCAACTGGCGCGATCGACCGTGGTTTCAACATTACCGGCCATCGCTACTGGATCGACCATCCCTGGGCCAACACCGATGTAGTCCTCGCGATCCGCAGTGATCTTGATCCACAGGACCGCGGTCTCGTCCAAAGCCCCTTGGCACCCTTCCTTTGGATCATGGCAGAGGATTACCCCACTCGGCTTGCTACCTCTCTCGCCCGGCCGGCTATCCGTATTCGAGCCACCGAGGGTTCTCCCCACATCGCCGATGAAAAAGAGTGTCCACGAGTACGACTTGTAACAAATTAAGCGAAAACGGTGAACAATCTCTGAAAAGCTTTTCATGGTTTTGCGCATGGAAAAACGCACATATGGCCCTCCTCCGCTCCCCGAGAATCGCGACACGCTGCTATCGCGCGTGCGAGTTGAGCCCTAACTGACCGGAAAGAGTAGAAACGCTGCCTGAAGTTGCTGAGCAGGCATCACTATCTCAAAGGACTCAAGGCGGTTGGGGGAAGCGTTTGTTCTATGCGATCATTCTCGCCGGAGAGGCAGTGGGCGCAGTGTGCCACTACATCCGACCGCGCCGGGTTGGTGGACTCGGAGCGGATGGAGGCCTACACATGGGAAAACCCTCGAGCGTCCAGAGCGTGGTGAGCCGCCGTCGCCTCAGGCATGTTGACAAGGAATGGGAGAAACAGCAAAAATCATGGAATCCTGAACTGGTGCCTTTTCCCATTCCATCCGAGCATGAACGCCTCGCACCGAGCCGTCCTGGCAAACCCCCACCCCAAACATCCGGGTGGCCAACACCATTACAAACCTTATCTGCGCTGGTGTTGGAGGTCGAGGCAACTGATGCACTGAGGGTCGAGATCCTCAGGGTAGGGCGCAGGGAAATTCTCGACGAAATCTACTACTACACAATCACCGAAAAGGGCCATGTCAATCGGCCGTTCGAGATGCGGGCACGGTTGACCGGTTCGGGACGGTTGGAAGTGCGGGCGGACGAGGCGTTATTGCACCATCTGGCGGCAAACGATGCTATTGCGGTGGCGATCTGGACGACCCATCGGAACCGGCCTTACGATGTGAACCTCAATTTCCCCCGGTTCGTGTCCATCGGAACACCGGAATTGGTGGCCGGGCTACGCCGTGCGGGATACGTCCGCTAGCCTCAGACATCCTGATCTGGGTGAAGTAGGAATGGCCCTAACCTTTCGCAAGTCTGATCCTCGACGCGACGAAAGTGCAGGCTGTCGAGTTTGATGAAGTTTTCCAAATCGAAATCTCCTTGCAAATTCAACCAAACCTGACCAGGTTGAATCAATGAAAGTGATAAATGTGCAAGAAGCGAAGACTCACCTATCCCGATTGATTGACGCGGCGGTCGAAGGCGAGGAAATCATCCTGGGCAAACATGGTAAACCGATGGCCCGCTTGTCTTCCTTTGTTGCGTCGTCGGAACCGCGCCGATTGGGAGGGCGTGAAGGGGAGATTCACATCGCTCCTGATTTTGACGAGGAGGACGAGCGCATCAATGCGATGTTTCGATGAATTTCCTGCTCGATACACACGTCTTCCTTTGGACCCTCGGCGACCCCGATCGGTTGAGCGAAAAGGCCGTCGCCGCGCTGCGCAGTCGCAGAAACGCCGTTTTCGTGAGTGCCGTGACGTCGGTGGAGATTGCGATCAAGGCGGCCATCGGAAAACTGGAGGCACCAACCGATCTCGACGATGAAATTGCTTTCCGAGGATTCAGCCACTTGCCCCTTCGGTTCCAGCACGGAGTTGGTTTGCGTTCGCTAGATCAACATCATCAGGATCCCTTCGACCGGATGCTGATTGTCCAAGCCTTGACGGAAGGGCTGACGATGATCACCCACGACCGGAAATTTGAGAAATATCCGGTCGACATCTTGTGGACGTAGACGGCTTTTCAGAGCGCATTCCCGAATAGATCGAGTCGGTCGCCGGGAATTCCCCGCCCGTGATCCTTTACCGAGAGGTGGAGCTGGCCGCAGTCATTGAGCGCGGCGGCGATCTCAAGAATTCTCTCCTCAGGCGGGCGGGGCCCCATCGACTGCAATCCATTGAGGATGAGGTTAAGAAGGACTTGCTGCATTTGCACCCGGTGCCCGCGAATCTGAGGCAAGCCCTCCGCAGGGGATTGCACGCAAAACTTGCGCATCACTTCCGCACGGTGAACCTTCACCGTGCGCTCCAAAACTCCCGTCTCTGCAGCGATGGCCTTGTTGAGGAGGTAAATCTTCAGAACTGTCCCCTCATTTTCCCTCTGTGAACCTGTCCGCAGCAGCTTCCTCATATCTTCAGCGATCTTGCATCGGCGATGTGGGTCTCAACGAAACCTCGTCTTTGGGATTGCCTTGAACCAGTCTCGCGATGACTCTCAAGGTTCTGTTTCGGACGGCTAGCTCAGTTGGTTAGAGCAACTGGTTTACACCCAGTAGGTCACAGGTTCGAGTCCTGTGCCGTCCACCACCCCACGCCCCCCCATCCTTGACACTTCGATGTCGCCCGCATTTAGATCCCAACCATCCTATGCGCCTAACATTTTGCTTCCCGCTGGTCTGCCTCCTTTCCTCGCTGCCTGCTGCCACCGTTCGGATTGTCGGGTCGGATTTTCTTCCCCCTGAACTTTCCGAGGCTCTCACCGTCTACGCCGCATCCCAGGAGGACCGCGTCACGGTCGAGTTTCGTGGCAGTGCCCGCGCCGTCGAGAACTTCGAGGCAGGAGATGCAACTCTCGCGATTTTTGCGACCCCCTCCCTGAACAAACCGGCCCCAGCCTATCGAATAGTTCCCTTTGCCCGCAAAGCAGCCATCATCGCAATCCACGAATCGAACCCTCTCACCGCTCTCAATTCCCAGCAAGTCGCCTCCATCTTCGGTTCTCAGGCATCCCAACGCTCCACCCGCTGGTCAGACCTCGGACTTGACGGTGAATGGTCATCCCGAAATATCCAGGTTGTTTCCGTCGACGAGTACCAGTACCTCGCAGTCCCCACCCTCATCAACCGGATTATCCCCGGCTTTACCCTCCGTCAGGGAACCCTCTTCGTCGATTCCCAGAACAGTGCCGAGAATGTTATTGCCAGTGACCCCTCCGCAATCGGGATCCTTGATCGTCTTCCATCCTCAAAAAGTCTCAAGACAGTTGCCCTTTCCGATCAGGGCGAGGGCTTTCCGTTTCCCCCGACGGCCGACAATGTCCACTTCAAAGACTATCCCGCCACCGTCGATTTTTACATCGCGATTCCTCTCGCCTACGACCCGGTCGCCGAACGCTATGCCGCGTTCCTTCTCTCCGACCGCGTCGGCGAACTTCTCGAAGAATCCGGGTTTTTCCCAATTCCCTCCAACGAACGGGAAGATCTGCGCAACCGAATCGCCAGCGGAACCCTGCAATAACCCTGTTGCTACGTATACCTGTCATGATCCGCTTCGTCTACTTCGACCTCGGAAAAGTTCTTTACGACTTTGATTACCGGCCCCTTCAGGAAAACATCCGCAGCCGCTCGCGTCTCGATGCCGAGCAGCTCACCGCGATGATCGATGACGACACCCTCATTGTTCGCTACGAGACCGGTGAGTTCACGACCCCCGAATTCCTTCACCTCATCAAGCAGCGCTTCGCTCTCGAAGAGGATCTTGAAACGATCCACCTCGCCTGGAATAGCATCTTTTCTCCTCTCCCCGACAACCTCAACGCCGCCCTCGAAACCGCCGAATCCATTCCCTGCGGTATTCTCTCAAATACCAGCGATTCCCACTACGAATTCCTGCGTCCCCAACATCCCTTTCTTCACCACCCCTCCGTCCGCGCCGTTCTCTCCTACCGCGCCCGCGTCCGCAAACCCGACGAGGCCATCTATCGCGAGGCCATGCGCGTTGCCGGGGTCGAACCCGAATCCATCCTCTACCTCGACGATCTCGTTCCGAATGTCGCGACGGCCCGGGATCTCGGATGGCGAGCCGTTCTAGTCGAGCCCGAAATGTCTATCCGCGAGGTCCTCGTCGAATACGGGGTCCTTCCCCCAGCCTGAGGGATGGACACCTCCTTCGCGCAGGTCGTCTCCGGCCTCGAAGGACTCCATCGAGTTCTTGTCGACGGCTTCCAATCATTCGAAAGCACCCGCCGCTTCATCGATGACATCTGGACCTCCCGCCTCGGCGAGGGTACCACCTCAATCCTCAGCGGAGGCGATATATTCGAAAAGGCCGGAGTTGGATTCTCCTCCGTTTGCGCTGAAAAGCTCCCGCCAGCCGCCTCCCAAAGACACCAGGATCTCGTCGGAAAACCTTTCCGCGCCGCTGGCGTCTCCCTTGTCTTTCACCCCGCCAACCCCCACGTACCAACCACCCATCTCAATGTCAGGGCATTCGCCGTTTTTGACCGCACCACCGAAAATGCCCAACCGATCGACTGGTGGGTCGGGGGCGGCTTTGATCTGACCCCCTACTACCCCATCGAAGAGGATTGCGTCCTTTGGCACCGCTCCGCCCGTGATGCCCTCGGGTCCCAGCCCGACTCTTTTTATCGGGAGGCGAAATCGGCCTGCGATTCCTATTTCTATTTACCCCACCGGGGCGAATCGCGCGGTATCGGGGGGATTTTCTTCGATGACACCCGGCTCTCCGATTTCGATGCTGGAATCCACCTTCTCACCGATGTCGTCAATGCCTTTGCCACCGCCTACCGAACCATAGTCGAACGCCGTCAGTCGACCACCTACACCGACGCCCAACGCCAGTTTCAGCTCTATCGCCGCGGCCGCTACGCCGAATTCAATCTCGTCTATGACCGCGGTACCCTCTTCGGGCTCCAAAGCGGCGGACGGACCGAATCCATCCTCATGTCCCTCCCCCCGCTCGTCCGATGGGATTACTGCTACGAGCCGCCGCCCGATTCCCCGGAGGCCGCCTTGACCCGCGACTTTCTCCAACCACGCGATTGGATCTGAAACCCGACATTCCCTCTGATCACCGATGACCTCCCGCCAGCGCATTCTCAACGCTCTCCAATGTGGTCCCACCGACCGACCACCGGTCTGGTTCATGCGCCAGGCTGGGCGCTACCTGCCCGAATACCGCGAACTCAAGGCAACCCACGGGTTCCGTACCCTCGTCCAGACCCCCGATCTCGCTACCGAGGTCACCCTCCAGCCCCTCCGCCGGTTCCCCCTCGATGCGGCGATCCTCTTTTCTGACATCCTTACCATCCCCGAGGCCCTCGGCTACCCTTACAGCTTTCGGGATACCGGTGGTATCGCCATGGAGAAAACCCTCCGCACTCCGTCCGAAATCGATCAGATTAACCCCCATCGGGTGGTTGAGAACCTCACCTACGTCCCCGCCAGCCTTCGTCTGCTTCGGCGGGAAATTGGGACCGAGCGCGCCCTCCTCGGCTTTGCCGGGTCCCCCTGGACCCTCGCCGCCTACATGATTGAGGGCGGATCCCCCGATCCTTTTCTCCACGCCAAAACCCTCTTCCATTCAGACCGCGCCGCCTACGACCGCCTCCTCGACAAACTTTCCGCCGCCGTCTTCCTCTACCTCCGCGAGCAAGCCGCCGCCGGTGCCGATGCCGTCCAGATTTTCGACTCGTGGGCCATCGGATGTCCCGCCACCGACTACGAGGCCATGTCCCTGCGCTGGATTCGAGGGATCGTCGAAAGGCTCCGCGCTGAAAACATTCCCGTCATCGTCTACGCCCGTGGCGCCGCTGGTTCCCTCCCCGCCCTCGCCGCCACCGGAACCACCTGTCTCTCCATCGACCACACCATCGACCCCCTCGAAGCCCACCGTATCCTCCCGCCCGCCGTCGCCATCCAGGGCAATCTCGATCCGATCATTCCCGCTCTCCCCCCCGAATGCGCCGTTTCCGCAGCCCGCGATCTCCTCGCACGGATCGGCGGACGCAGCGGCTACATCTTTAACACTGGCCACGGGGTCACCCCGGCCACGCGGATCGAGACCATCGCCGCCCTCGTCGAGACTGTTCGCACCTTCCACCCCTCATCCCTCGATCGCCATGCTGCCGCGCAATGACCGTTGCCTAAAACCGACCCTCCGATAAGTTTCCTCCCAGTGGATACAGACACACTTCGCAGACTCATCCAAAAATACGACCGGCCCGGCCCGCGCTACACATCCTACCCGACCGCCGTACAGTTTACCGATACGGTCGATCCGGATGCCCTCGCCGCCGCCGCATCCCGGACGGATCAACCACGCTCCATCTACGTTCATCTCCCTTTTTGCGAAACCCTCTGCTGGTTCTGCGGGTGTTTCACCATCATTACCAAAGACCACGACCGCGCTAATGGATACCTCGATTCAGTTCAGCGTGAGATCGAACTCTATGCCGCCCATGACGTATCGCCCGCCCCCGTCAACCAACTCCACTTCGGCGGCGGTACTCCCAACTTCCTCAACCCCGATCAGATCCTCCGGCTCGGCGATGTCCTTCATCGCAACTACGCGATCCAGCCGGATGCCGAATGCAGCGTCGAGCTCGCCCCCCTCCGGCTGACCCGCGCACACATCGAGGCCTTCCACCGGATCGGCGTTCGCCGCGCCTCATTCGGGGTCCAGGATGTCGATCCACAGGTTCAGGCCGCCATCAACCGCCGCCAGCCCGAGGCCGTTAACCGCCGCACCGTCGATGATCTTCGCGATACCGGCTACACCTCGATCAACATCGACCTGATGTATGGGTTGCCCCACCAAACCCCCGACAGCTTTGACCGGACCCTCGATTCGATCCTCGAACTCGATCCGGACCGCCTCGCCGTTTTCAACTACGCCCACGTCCCCTGGATGCGCCCCGCCCAGCAAATGCTCGAAAAGGCTGGTCTCCCCGATCCCTCCACCAAACTCGAAATCCTCCTTCGGATGGTCGAACGCCTGACGTCAGAGGGTTTTGAATACATCGGCATGGACCATTTCGCCCGACCCGGCGACGAACTGGCCGCCGCCCGCCGCAGTGGAAATCTCCAGCGCAATTTCCAGGGCTACAGCACCCGTGCTGGTGGGGAAATCCTCGCCTTTGGGGTATCCGCCATCGGTCAGACCGATCACAGCTACCGCCAGAACACCAAGGACCTCCAACACTATGCCTCCTCCATCGCCGAGGGCCGGTTTCCGGTCGAACGCGGAATTTTCCTCACCGCCGATGACCGCATCCGCCGTCACCTTATCCATCGGTTGATGTGTGATCTCCACATGGATACATCGACCGTCCTCGCCCCCTTCGGAACCTCCTTCCCCGATCATTTTGGCGATTGGCGGACCCTCTTTTCCGAATTCCTCGAAGACGGTCTCGTCCAATCCGCCGACACCCCGGAATCATTTCGCGTCACCGACTTGGGTCGTTTTTTTCTTCGCAATCTCGCCATGGTTTTCGACGCTTACCTGAGCGAATCCGGGCAAAACCGCTTTTCCCGCACCATTTAGAGCAAACAACTCCATCACAACCTTTTCGTCATGACCTCACTCAATCTCGTCCGATTACTCAGTTTCCTTCTCATTTGTCTGGCTGCGCACCTCTCCCGCGCAACCACCAGCGAGCCAACGATGAACCTTCATCTCCCGTCCATCTTTTCCGACAATATGGTTCTTCAACGTGACCAACCGGTTCGAATCTACGGTCGCGCCAAACCCGGCGCGACCGTCATCGTCGATTTTCGAACCTCCCAGGTCGAAACCATCGTTGATTCAGACGGAGTTTGGGAGGTTTTTCTCGAACCCCTCGAGACCAGCTTTGATCCGGTCGAGTTGATAATCGAATCCGAAGGCGAATCCATCACTCTCCGCAACGTTCTCGTCGGGGAGGTCTGGCTCGCCAGCGGCCAGTCCAACATGGAATGGCAGATCGGTGCTTCCGCCGATCCTGACATCGTTTCCCTCCTCGCCGACAATCCCGGAATCCGGCTCTTCGAGGTTCCCCGCAAAACGTCGACCACACCGCTATCCGAGGCCGACGCCCACTGGGTCGTCTCAACCCCCCGAAATGTCGATCAATTCAGTGCCGTCGCCCATGCCTTCGGGCGAGATCTCAATAGCATCCTCGAAACCCCCGTCGGATTGATCGACGCCACCTGGGGCGGCACCCCGGCGATCGCCTGGACCCGCGAATCCGTTTTTGACCAGCACCCCCTTCTCCGCGAACGCGCGGATTGGTGGACAGACCTTGTCGCCAATTATGACGAGACCTACCGGGCCTGGCAGGATGCAGTCCGCGAATGGAAAGTCGCCAACCGTATCGTCGTCTATCATCAGGATTCCGGGATCGCCGATCTGGCTAAAACCTTTGGAACGACCGAACTCGATGATTCCGAATGGGAAAAAGTTCAACTCCCCGCCAGGTTTGAGGATCTCTTTGGCGCCGTTGACGGTGCCTACTGGTTTCGGCGGACCATTGAACTGCCCCCCGAATGGATCGGTAAACCCCTCGAAATCCATCTCGGCATTATCGACGACTTTGATACCGTCTTCTTCAACGGTCAACGCGTCGGACGGATGGACGATGCCTCCGATCAACCCTGGCGGGTTGAACGGATCTACCGGATACCGGCGAAATCAAATCAACCCCCCACCCCCACGGTCGCCGTCCGCATTTTTGATCGCCACGGGGGCGGAGGCTTTACCAACCCTGATCCTGCCTCGATGTTCCTTCGCAACCCCGCGACAGGCGAATCCATCTCCATCGCCGGGGAATGGAGGACCTTTCCGGAACTTCCTCTCGAACCTTCCATCGGCCCGTTTAACCTGACGCGACTGGGTGCCCCCCGCGAACCCGTTTCACCGGACTCACCCCACCGACCCGCCTCCCTCGCCAACGGAATGATCGCTCCGGTTGCCCCCTATACGCTCCGTGGCGTCATCTGGTATCAAGGCGAAAACGATGCCGGTTGGTTTCCCGAACAATATGATGAACGCCTCCGTCTGATGATCGAGGACTGGCGCGCTTGGTGGGAATTGCCCGAAATGCCCTTTGGAATCGTTCAGCTCGCCAACTTTCTCGAACCAAAATCCCAACCGTCCAATGACCCCTGGCCAATCCTCCGCGAAAGTCAGCGCCGTCTCGCCCGCGACCTCCCTCACACCGGCCTCGCCGTCACAATTGACCTCGGCGAGGGCAACGATATCCACCCCCGCGACAAGGTTACCGTCGGTCGTCGGCTCGCCCGCTGGGCCCTTACCGATGTTTACGGCATCCTCGAAATCCGCGGTGGCCCCGAGGTTTTCCGGGCCGAACGGGACGGCAACTCCGTCGTCCTTACCTTTACTCAAACCGGCAGCGGTCTTCACGCTTTTGACCGCAAAACACTCGGTGGTTTTACCCTCGCCGGACCCGATGGGACGTTCGTCCCAGCGACCGCCGAAATCCTCAACCGCAACCAGGTCAGCGTTTCCGCCGGATCCGTCGAAGCACCCGTCTTCGTGCGCTATGGCTGGCAGAACAACCCGGTCGAAGCCAATCTCTACAGTATCGAACGCCTCCCCGCTTCCCCCTTTGAAATCGCCGTTGCCAATCCCTGATCCCCGCCACCACCCGTCTCATGTATCTGCGTGAATTGATCATCAATGGCTTCAAGAGTTTTGCCGACTCCACCCGGCTCGAACTCGACCCCGGCGTCACTGCCATCGTCGGCCCCAACGGCTGCGGGAAAAGCAACATCGCCGATGCCATCCGCTGGGTCCTCGGCGAACAGAGCGCCAAGGCCCTCCGCGGCGGCAAGATGCAGGATATCATTTTCTCCGGCTCCGACACCCGCAAGGCCCTCCCCTTCTCCGAGGTCTATCTCACGTTTTCCAATTGCGAAGAGGAACTCGGCAGCGCCTTCAACGAGGTCGAAATCGGCCGCCGGGTCAGCCGCGATGGCTCCGGCATCTACACCATCAACCGCAAGGTCTGCCGCCTCAAAGACATCCAGCGCCTCTTCATGGACACCGGCGTCGGACGTGTCTCCTACTCGTTCCTCGTTCAGGGTCAGGTCGATCAGATCCTCTCCTCCAATCCCGCCGACCGCCGCGCCGTTTTCGAGGAGGCCGCCGGCATCACCAAATACAAGAGCCAAAGGCGCGAGGCCCTCAACAAGCTCGATCTCGTCGAGGCCAATCTCGGCCGCGTCACCGATGTCATCGAAGAGGTCGGCCGCCAGATCGGCACCCTTCGGCGCCAGGCCAGCAAGGCCCTTCGCTTCAAACGCCTTAAACACCGCCTCTCCCATCTCGAACTCGCCCACGGCGGTTACGAATACGCCAACCTCCAGGCCTCCATCAGCCAATTCGCCGAGGACGCCTCCACGACCGCTGCCGATCTCGCCCGCATCCGCACCGGTATTGCCGAAAAGGAGGCCGCCTCCGAGTCCATCAGCACGCAACGCACCGAGGCTTTTCAGAGACTCCAGGAACAGCAACAGGTCGTCTTCGACCGACGCTCCGAGAAGGAACAGTCCGCCAATCAGGCAACCTTCGAGGCCCAACGCGCCCGCGATCTCGGCGAACGGATCGATGTCGTCGAACGGGAAATCGCCGAGCTCACCACCCAGCGCGATCTCGTCAAATCGCAGAGTGCTGAAGAGGCCGGCTCCCGCCAGGCCCAACTCAACCTCGTCGGCTCCTCCGACGCCACCTTCCGCGAAATCCGCGAATCCCTTCAAAAGGCCGAAGACACCCTCATCACCCGCGAAAAGGAACTCAGTCGCGAAAAACAACGCTACCTTGTTGTCGAGAGCGGGATCAGCCGTCTCCGGACCAACGCCACGTCCATCGAGGTCGATCTCAAATCCGCCCAGGTCCGCCACGGCGACCTCGTCGATGCCCTCAAAACGATCGAATCCGAACTTCAGACCGCCCGCCAACATCTCGAAACCCTCGTCCAGTCCGAGCCCGGAATTCGCCAACGCCACGAAACCACCGAATCCACCCTCGCCACCGCCCGCGAAAGCGTCGACACACGCCGCAACGCCTTCCGCCGTGCCCAGGAATCCATCCAGCAAGCCGAACGCGAGGTCGCCCGCCGCAACGCCGAACTCAACCTCCTCGAAGACCTTCAGCGAAAATTCGAAGGCTTCGGTGACGGCGCCAAGGCCATTCTCAACGGCAAACTCAAAGACCGCCTTCCCCCCGATCAGGTCACCGTCTTCACCCGCGAAATTGTCGTCGAAGAATCTCACACCGATGCCTTCGAAACCGCCCTCGGCGAGGCTATCGACGGCATCCTCCTCCCCTCCGCCGACAACCCCGGAGGTCTTGCCGATGCCCTCCGCGAAGGCAAGCTTGGCCAGGCCTGCCTCCTTCTTCCAAAACCCTCCGGGAGCGCCGAGCCCCCGCTCGGCCCTACCGAACCCCTCCCCGACTGGCTGATCCCCGCCCACACTGTCGTCACCCCCAAATCCGACGCCATCCAGCCCCTCCTCACCCGGCTCCTCGACGGTGCCTACCTCATCCCCGACCTCAACGTCTTCACCGCCTTTCTCAGCGCCCACCCCACCTTCTTCTTCCGCGTCGCCGCCACCCCTGACGGCGACCGGATCGACTCCCGCGGCACCATCATTGCCGGACGCCGCAAATCCCGCAGCGGCAGCTTTATCCAGCGCGAAAACCAGATCCGCGCCATTCGCAAGGAAATCGGTACCAGGCGCGAGGCCCTCGACACCCTCTACCAACAGGCCAATCTCGCCCAGGAAGACCTCACCAAAGCTGAGACCGCCGTCGAGGAATCCCGCACCCGCCTGAATGAAGCCTCCGCCGAACGCACCGCTCTCGAGGCCCAAATCCGCGCCGCCCGCAAGGATACCGAAAATATCGAGGGACGCGCCGAACGGGCCCGTCACCAGCTCCAACGCTTTGAAAACGAACAAGGCGAGGCCCGCGACCGTCTCGCCTCCGCTCGCGAACAGCTTACGAGGGCAGAATCCGAACTCGCCCAAAGCCGCGAGGCCGTCAGTTCCCTCGAAGACGCCGTCGCCAACGCCCGCAACGCCCGCGACGAGGTCCGCCAATCCCTCTCTACTGTTCAATTAGAGCTGGCCGAAAAAAAGCAGCGCCTCGAGATCCTCAATCGGTCCATCAGCGAGACCGCCCGCCAGACCAACGAGCTCAACTCCCGTATCGAGACCAACCGCACCCGGCTCAATACGATGCGCGAGGACATTGCGACCGCCTCCGAACGCGCCAAAACCCTCCGCGAACGCGCCGAGGCCCTCAGCACCGTTGTCGAAGGGGCCGCCGGACAACTCGCCGCCTACCAAAACCGGGTCAAGGAACTCGACGCCGCCCTCGCCGATGCCGGACGCCTCCTCGCTGCCCAACGCCAGGCCGAACGCGAGGCAGAACAACGCAACTCCCGCGCCGAGGTCGAACTCGCCCGCCTCCGCTCCCGCCGCGACTTCATCGTCGAGAAATTGGAAAACGAATACGAGGTCGAGGCCGGCAGCGTCAACTGGCGCCAGTCCCTCTGGGATGCCGACGAACCATTCGAAACCCGCATCAACCTCGACGACATCGAGGACTCCGAGACCGTCGAGCTCCAACCCAAACACCACCGCGGCGAGCCAACCGAGGAAGACTTTGCCCGCATGGACGAAACCGACTGGGAGGCCGTTGCCACCGAAATTAAACAACTCCGCGACAAAATCGCTGCCATCGGCGCCGTCAACCTTGTTGCGATCGAGGAGTACGCAGAACTCCGCCAACGCTACGACTTCCTCAAATCGCAAAGCGAGGATCTCTGGAATTCCAAAGAGGAACTCCTCCGCGCCATCGACGAAATCAACCAAACCTCCCAGTCCCTCTTCCAACAGACCTTCGAACAGATCCGCAAAAACTTCCAGTACACCTACGAACACCTCACCATTGGCGGCAAAGGCGATCTCGAACTCCACGAGGCCGAGGACATCCTCGAATCCGGAATCGAAATCATCGCCCGCCCTCCCGGCACCCGCCTCAGCACAATCAGCCTCCTCAGTGGCGGACAGCGTACCATGGCCGCCGTCGCCCTCCTCTTTGCGATCTACATGGTCAAGCCCAGCCCGTTCTGCTTCCTCGACGAACTCGACGCCCCCCTCGACGACGCCAACATCGGACGCTTCACCGAGATGCTCCGCGACTTCACCCGCTTCTCTCAATTCCTCATCATCACCCACAACAAGCGCACCGTCGCCAGTGCCGACTCCGTCTTCGGCGTCACGATGCAGGAAAAAGGCGTCTCCAAACTCGTCAGCATGCGCTTTAATCGGACCACCGAAACCCCCGAATTCTCCGAGCCCGCCCTCGCCTAACCGCCTTCACCCGCATTTCGAAATCCGCCATTTGAACGACCACCCACACATTCCCTCCACCGGTCTTACCCGCCCCCTCAACCTCGGTGCCACCACCGAGGCTCCCCGCTTTCGTGTCGATGCCGTCCCCTTCATCGATCTCTTCGCCCTCTCCCTGTTCTTTATCTTTCTCTCTGGGAAACTTGTATTCTCCCCCGGCATCGCCCTCGATTTACCCAGCTCGACCCTATCCGAGATCGCGGGCTACCGGACTGACGCTGTTTTGACCGTTCTCGACGACGGTTTCATTCTCGATGGCGGCATTTACCCTCCCGACCGCCTTCCCGAGATCCTAAACCGCACCGCCACCAGGATTGACGCCTCCGATGCTTCGATCCTTGTCAAAGTCGCCGCTAACACTCCGGTCGAGACCTTTACCAAAATCGCCGAGACCTGTCGCGCCGCTGGCTTCGGCCGCGTCATTGTCGCCGTCGAGGAATCCCCATGAATCCCAATCTCCTCGTCGGCCTCGCCCTCGCCATCCTCGGGCACATCCTTCTGCTTCTCGGCCTGCGGGTCAATCTGGTCGATCCCGGTCCCGGTCCTTCCGCCGATGCCCAGTTTATCCTCGTTTCCGCCACCCCCGCCGCCGCCCTCTCTGACGAGGCCCTTCTCCGCGACCCTTCCGTCTTTTTCCTCCCCTCCCGCGTAACCCTCCGACCCGCCCTCGGACGCTACCGTGAACTGATCGAACCATCCGTCTTCTTCAATTCCTTTGAACCCGATACCGACACCGGACTCACCACGGTGGCCGCGATGCGCCTCAATTATCCCCCCGCTCCCGATGTCACTCAACTGGCCCGACAGGGTCCCGTCTTTGATTTCAGCCTTCAACGCGACCCCCTCCCGCCCAATCCAACCGCCCCTTCACCGCCCGCGAACGCTCTCCTCCGGAACCTCTCTCGCCCCGGTAAAACCGGTCAGCCGCTGAATAGCCTCATCCTGTCACCGCCGCCATCTCCCCTCGCTCCCCCCACCCTCGTCTTCCAGATCGCCGACCCCCGCCTTCCCCAGTTGCCCGCCCTCGTCCACGGTCCCGCCAACACAACCTCGATCCGTTTGCCCATTCCCCCCATCATCGGATCCTCCGGCTACTTTTCGCTTTCGATTGTTTCCGAACCCACCGAACCTGCTCCCAGCGAATGAACCGTCCCGACGTATCTCCGATCATCGATTCCCACTGCCACCTCGATCGATTTCACCGTCGTGGAGAACTGGATTCCATCCTTGCCCGCGCCGCCGCCGCCGGGGTCACTCGAATGATCACGATCGGGACCGGACCCGACGATTGGGACCTCTACCGTGACATCCACCGCGCCCATCCTTCCCGCGTTGCCTACACCGTCGGACTCCACCCCTCCGAAGTCGGCGTCGATTGGGAATCTGCCGTCGCCCGGATCGAACCGTTCTTCAGTCCAAACACCCTACCCGCCTCCCACCCCGTTGGCATCGGCGAGATCGGTCTTGACTACTTCCGCCTTCCCTCCGATCCCACGCTCCGCGCGGAAACCATTGCCCTCCAAAAATCCGCCTTTGCCGCCCAACTGCAAATCGCCGCCCGTCTCGATACCCCGATCGTCATCCATAGCCGTTCCGCTCACGACGATTGCCTCGAAATGATTCTCAACAGTCCTGTCAACCCGGCCCGCTGCGTCTTCCACTGCTTTTCCGGAACGGTCGATCAGGCCCTCCAGCTCGATGCCCACGACATCTCCATCTCTATCACCGGGATCATCACCTTCAAATCCGCCACCACCCTTCGCGAGGTTGCCCACGCCCTCGGACCCGACCGCCTGATGGTCGAAACCGACTGCCCCTACCTCGCCCCCGAACCCCACCGCGGCGAGGAAAACGAACCCGCCCATACCCGCCTCATCTCCGACTACCTCGCCAACCTCCTCGAAATCCCCGACGACGACTTCGCCGACCGTACCCGCCGAAGAACCGAGTCCTTCTTCCACCTCCCCCCCATCTAATCGTAGTCCCAGTCCCCATCGTAGTCGTAAACACCACCCCCCGACCCCCCTCAGCAGTTCGCCGTCAGCGCAATCAAGCGCTCCCCCCACCGCCCGAGCCCGAGATTCCCTCCGAAAGGCTTGCGCCCTCCCACCCAAACCGAAAAGATCGCCCCCGATGCGAACCCCCCGACCGCTCTTCCTTACCAACGAATATCCTCCCTATATCTACGGCGGTGCCGGCGTCCACGTCGACTACCTCACCCGCGAACTCTCCAAACTGACCGAGGTCGAGGTCCGTGCCTTTGGCGACCAGGATCTCACCGCCCCGAACCTTCGCGTTCGCGGATTTCCCGCCGATAGCTCCGCCTACGGTGCCCCCAATGCGCTTCATAGCATCTTTTCCGCCCTCGAACGCACCACCGAAATGAACAGTGCCGGGATCGACGCCGATCTCGTTCACTGCCACACGTGGTATACCCACCTCGGCGGGATCTTTGCCAAACTCAACTACGGCATCCCCCTCGTCATCACCGTCCACTCCCTCGAACCCCTCCGCCCCTGGAAACGTGAACAGCTCGGCGGTGGTTACGACTTTTCCTGCTGGGTTGAGCGCACCGCCCTCGAGATGGCCGATGCGGTCATCGCCGTCTCCTCCGGTACCCGCGACGACATTCTCCGGCACTTTAACATTCCCCCGGAAAAGGTCCGCATCCTCTTCAACGGGATCGACACCGATTTCTATTACCCCACCTCCGAGACCACTGCCCTTACCGCCAACGGGATCGATCCGACCAAACCCTACATCCTCTTCGTCGGACGGATCACCCGCCAAAAAGGAATCATCTACCTCGTCGACGCGATCCGGCATCTCGACCCCGGCTTTCAGGTCGTCCTCTGTGCCGGTGCCCCCGATACCCCCGAGATCGCCGCCGAAATGCAGGAGGCCGTCTCCCGCGTCACCGACCGCCCCGATGGCGTTATCTGGATCCAGAAAATGCTCGATCCCGCCAGTATGGTGCAAATCTACAGCCACGCCGCCCTCTTTTGCTGCCCCTCGATCTACGAACCGTTCGGGATTATCAACCTCGAGGCCATGGCCTGCGAAACCCCCGTCGTCGCCTCCGCCGTCGGCGGCATCCCCGAGGTCGTTCTCCATCACCAGACCGGAACCCTTGTTCCCGTCGCCCAGGAACGGCAAAGCCCCTTCGCCCCTCGCGATCCCGGCACCTTTTCCCGTGACCTCGCTGCCGCCATCAACGAACTCATGGCCGACCCCGAACGCCGCGCCGCCTTCGGCCAGGCCGGACGCCAGCGCGCCATCAAACGTTTCAGTTGGACCCGGATTGCCCGCGAGACCCTCGATCTGTATTCAGAAATCCTCGACAAATAAACCTCCCTCCCAACGCCATGTTTCACCCGGATCACGATCCACTCAACAGCGCCAACCGCCGCGTTGTTATCGAGAACATCCAACCCTCCGTCGATGACGGTCGTTTCCCCGCCAAGGCCATTGCCGGGGACCGCCTCCCCGTCACCGCGAACATCTTTGCCGACGGACACGACGTCATCCGTGCGGTCGGATCGATCCGCCCGACCGACGAGGTCGATCCGACCGAATTCCCCCTCACCCCCCTCGGCAATGATGCCTGGCAGGGCGAGACCTTTCCCTCCGCCCCCGGACTCCACGTTCTCAACATCCACGCCTGGGTCGATCACTTCGCGACCTGGAAACACGGTTTCGAAAAAAAACTCGCCGACGGCCAGAACCCTGTTGTCGAGATCCAGAGCGGTATCCTCCTCCTCGCATCGACCCTCGAACGCTGCCCCCCGGGC
>CAZFLQ010000005.1:0-51861 GCA_964519935.1 uncultured Puniceicoccaceae bacterium
TCGGTTCGAGCGGAGCGCCAAGGGCTCGCAGGGCAGGGACGCCGGTGGGGTCCGCGAGGGACCAGGGGATTGAATAAACGGGTTTCCCGGGGTTGGCATCGACGACCTCTTCGACAAAGCGGACCTCTTCGGCTCGGCGCGCACTCAAGGTTGGCTCGCTGGTTTCGATTCCGGCCATATTTTGGTTGATGACCCAGGCGTAGGACTGGATGTCGGCACGCTGGAGATCCTGCTGCAGGGTGGCCGCCTCGTGAACCGGAGTGCTCTCGGGGAGGGTGACGAGAAGGACGCGGGTAAACTGCGGGTCGCGGAGACGGGGAAGGAGCTTTTCCACCTCGCTGGTGTAGCCGGCGGTCCGGCTCTGGCGACCCAATTCGCGGTGATAGGATTGGGTTGCATCGAGGAGCAGGAGGGTGTGGCCGGTGGGCGCGGTATCGAGGACGACAAACTCATTTTCCCCGGCCGCAACGGTTCGGGCAAAGGCGCGGAAGACCGCGATTTCCTCGGTGCAAGGGGAGCGGAGATCCTCCTCGAGGAGGGCGAGGTCCTCGGGACTGAGGCCGGGCGCTTGTTCAGCGAGCACTTCCTCGACGTATGCAGCAGTCTCGGCTTTGGGGTCGATTCGCTCGAGGGTGAGGGAAGATCCATAACCTTCGCCGAGAGCCTCGGCCAGATGGGCGGCGGGATCGGTGGTTGAAAGGCGCACCTTGGCACCCCGATCGGCGAGGGCGACCGCGAGGGCAGCGGCCACAGTCGTCTTGCCGACACCTCCCTTCCCCATCGCGAGAATGACGCCCTGTCCGGAGGGCAGGATCTGGTCGGCAAGTTCAGCGATTGAGGGCAGTGCCCGGAAGGCAGTGACTGGCAGGAGGGGGGGAGATTCCGACGCGGGTGAAAGCGCATCCTCAGCGCGGTAAAAGCTGCGCAGGGTGTTTACCCCGAGGACATTGCGTTGCAGCAGAGGAACCCGGAAGGTGGGGAGGGAAGCGATCCACTGGGCATCGCTCGCGATGGCCTCGGCCTGCCGTTCCTCCCAGCGCTGGACGACCTCTTCGTCCTGATACCCCGGAGCGGACTGAAACCAGCCGTTGAGGACGAGGCTCTGGTTGAGGATGCCAAGTTCTTGTAACTCCTGATGGGTCCGCTGGGCCTCGCGGAGGGGACTGCGGGAGGGGCGACTGACGAGATAGATGCCCGTGAGGGCCGCATCTTTGAGCGAATCGACGGCATCGGAATAGACCTGGCGCTGTTTTTCGAGACCCGCGAGGGGGCCGAGGCATGAATTGCCGCTCTGATTGCCGTCGAAATACTGCGTCCAGGCTTGGGAGAGGGCCATCAGGCGGAGGGTGTGGCCCGTGGGAGCGGTATCAAAAACCACGTGATCCCAGTCGGCGGAGCGTTCTTTGCCAAGAAAGCTGGTGAATTCATCGAAGGAAGCGATTTCCATCGTGCAAGCCCCGGAGAGCTGTTCTTCCATTGCCCGCAGCGCGGATTCGGGGAGCAACCCGCGCATCGGGCCAACCATCTTTTCGCGATAGGCGGCGGCTACGGCCTCGGGATCGATGTTGAGGGCAAAGAGCCCTCGAACCTCGTCAATCGGGCGGGCGGCGGTTGCGAGCTCGGTTTGGAGCACCTCATCGAGATTGGAGGCAGGGTCGGTGCTGATCAGGAGTACTTTTTTCCCGGAATCTGCCAGGGCGACGGAAGTGGCGGAAGCAATCGACGTCTTGCCGACGCCCCCTTTGCCGGTGAAAAAGAGGAACTTGGGCGGATTCTCGAGAAGCTGGCGAAGTGGGAGCATGGAAGATTCAGGTTTGGGTCGGTACCTGGCGCTTGAAGGCCGGAGCCGATGGATGCGAAACGCTTTTAGACCGCCGGGAGGGTTTCGCGGGTGCGCTTGACGAGGGCACTCCGCTCTTCGGTACTGGGATAGTGTCCCTTGATTTCGAGGACGCCATCGACGTAAATGAGCGGAAGGGCCTCGGGACCTTCTTTTTCAAGGATGGCGCGGACGTCCGTATTTTGGGCAAAAGCGAGCGGCTGTTGAGCCAGGTTGTATCGTTCGATCAATACACCTTTGCCTTCAAGCTGGGCAAGCATCCCGGCGAAACGTGGGAGCAGAGGATCCACCTCGGGTCCGCAAACGCCGGAAGAGCAACACATCGCAGGGTCGTAGATAGTAATTTTTTTCATGGTTGAAGAGGAAGGAAGCCCTAAGCGGCGGTTGATTGCAACCGGGCCTCGCGGAAGCCGGAGGCGTAGGCCTCGAAGACGAGTTTAATTTGGTCCCGGATGCGGCGAAAGGCGTCGATTTCCTCTTCGCCCTCACGAACCGCGAGCGGAGGATCTTCGAACCCCCAATGATAACGGTTCACCTGGCCGGGAAAAGTCGGGCAGGCCTGATCGGCATTTCCGCAAACCGTAATCACGGTATGGATACCCTCGTCAAGGTAGAGATCGAGATGTTTGGAATGATGTCCGGAGGCATCGATCCCGATTTCCCGGAGTACCTCGATCGCGAGAGGATGAACTTCGCCCTTGGGCTTTGAACCGGCGCTGAAAACCTCGAAGAGGTCTCCGGCAGCGGCGCGGAGGATGCCCTCAGCGATATGGCTACGGCAGGAATTTCCGGTGCAGAGAATGAGAACTTTAGGCTTCATGATAAACGGAGTTAGCGCGCGGGCGGCTTATTTTTTTGGGTTGTTTTGCAAGTGGAGCGAGGCAATGGGATGAAGCAAGGCGAGACGTAACCCGGTCGCGTGCACGCAAATCATCGGCGAAGCAAATCTGCTCGCCGAGACAATCCTGTAAGCACTTGAGGTTTTCAGTAAGGATCGGGTGGGGCTTTGCCGAGAGTTCATAGATCATCCATTGAGCCCGTCGCTCCGAGGTGACAATGCCAAGGTCTTTCATGTAGCGGAGCTGCTTGGAGATTTTCACCTGATCCGCTTGGAGGATTTCCATCAGGTGACAAACGCAAAGCGGTCCAGCGCGGAGAAGGTTGAGAATTCTCAGACGCTGTAGATCGCAGAGACACTTGTACACATTGATCACATCCATTGTCCCGAATATCCATCGATTGGAATATGCTGTCAAGAGAAAATCCAGTAGTTAAAACCCGGAATTATTCCAATCCCATCCGGATCAGGACATCCAGCCTTTCGGGGGCAACCGATTCGTGAGACAGAATACTAGGGGAGAATCCGCGCAAAAAACCGCTTTCCGGACTGGAGCACAACACCCTCCGTTGTCGGGGAAAGGGTCGCATTGCGGTCAACGACCTTTTCTCCGTCAATCTTGACCGCGCCCTGCTCAATCATCCGGATCCCTTCCTTCCGACTCGCCACCCCGCCGCAGCGGGCAAGAACCGCCGCCACTGCTGCCGGGATTTCACCCATCAATTCGCCCAGTGAAAAGCTTTCCATATCTTCGGGAATTTCCTGGCGTGAGAACACCTGCTCAAATCGCTCCAGCTCCACTCCAGCTGCTTCCACCCCGACGAACTTTGCCAGCAAATCCACCGCCAGACCCTTCTTTGCGACCATTGGATGGCCTGATTTAAGATCGGCGATCTCCCCATCCGTCCGCTCGAGGAGCAACCGGTAGTAGTCCCACATCGTCTCGTCGCTGACCGACATGATCTTGCCGAACATCTCCTTCGGTTGATCATTAAACGCGATGTAATTGCCGTAGCTTTTGCTCATCTTGCGCTCCCCATCGAGCCCCACCAAGAGCGGCATGGTGATCACCGCCTGTTCCGGCTGACCGCCATCTTTCTGGAGCGCCCGCCCGACCAGCATGTTGAATAGCTGGTCGGTTCCACCCAGTTCAACATCCGACGCGAGGATCAGCGAATCATAGCCCTGGATCAGAGGATAGAGGAACTCGACAATCGATATTGGTGTGTTTTCACGATACCGCTTTGAGAAATCGTCCCGCTCCAACATCCGCGCCACCGTCATTTTGCGGGACAGCTCGAGGCAGTCGGCAAAGGACATTTTTCCAAACCACTCGCTGTTGTACCGCACCGTCGTCTTCCCCCGGTCGAGGATCTTGAAAGCCTGCTCGAGGTAGGTCTCTGAATTCACGCGGACATCGTCCGCCGTCAGGACCGGACGGGTCGAGCTTCGTCCGCTGGGGTCACCGATCATCGCGGTGTAGTCACCGATGATCAGAATCGCCTCATGCCCCGCGTCCTGGAACTGGCGTAGCTTGTTGAAAACAACGAGGTGCCCGAAAGTCAGATCCGGACGGGTCGGGTCCACCCCCAGCTTGACCTTCAGCCGCTTGCCGTCGCGAATCCGCTCCGCCAGTTCCTCACCGCCAATTACCGTGTCCGTATTGCGACGGAATGCTTCAATTTCTTTCATCTCAATAAAACCTGCCACCGTACGTGCCCCGACCCTCAAGCGGCAATCGGAAAACCCCTCGGTCCAACCGGAAGCACCGGCGACCCTTTCACGCTCAGGGAAAGGAGGAAGTCGTCGACATCTGATTTTCAACTGGATTCATAGCATGCCCTTGGCTATCAAAATGCTGAAGTCCGTCCTATCAGGTGTAACTTACATCGCTTGATGATTCAGTTCCTCGTTCGCACACACCGATGAAATTCACCGTCCTCTTCAATGGATTTCCCGTTCTCAGCATTCCTCAATCCGCGCACAGCCTTCTCCGCTGCCGTTTTCGGCCTCGTCGCCATCCCGATCGCCATCTCCCAACCCCTGCCAGTCGATTTGATCAGCCAAACCGACCTCGTTTACGACACGGATTCCGGGAAATTGATTGCTGACGGTCCCGTCGAAATTCGTCTCCGCGGATGGCAACTGGTCGCCGGAACGCTCTCCTTTTCTCCATCCACCGGTTTGGTCGATCTCGGCGGGGGGACCGAGCTGGTCCGCATCCCCGAAAACGATTCGGTTGATGCCGATTCCCCGGATCCCCTTCCAACTGGAAGACCCATCGCCCGGATCGAAGACCACCTCACGAAAACCGGGATTCGCGCCACTGCCGAAAGTCTATCCTACAACGCCGCTGCCGGTACCGGAACCCTCACCGGACAACCCTCCGTCTTTACCCACCGGGGTATTCTTCGCGCCTCCGACGCAACCTATCGCAACCGTCCCGAATCTCTCGAACTGCAAAATGTTCGAGCCGGAAACGGGGCCTTTACGGCCGACGCCGAGTCCGCTGTAGTCACCGATCAGAGGGTTTCTCTCACCAATACCGCTGTCCGCGTCAAAGAGCCCTCCCCGGTCGCGCCAGAGGTACGTGGACGCGAGGTTGAATTACTCGGGGACGAGACTGTCAGGGTTTCCGATGCAACGTTTGCGGTCGGCCGAATACCCATTTTCTGGCTTCCCGGCACATCCTTCAACCCCGCCGTAAAAGGCCCCCTAAGCTTCTCCGCAAGCGCCGGGTACAACAATACTTTTGGTGCCAGTCTCGAGGTCGTCCCAACGTTACAAGTGAATCCCAACCTCGGGATCAGTCCCGGCTTTGACCTCTACTCCAAGCGGGGGCTCTTAATCGCGCCCGGAATAGCCTGGACCGGCGACAATCCCGACGACGCCATCCGGATCGACTCAGGTTGGATTCGCGATCAAGCCGATATTGCACCGGCCTTTCAGGGAGAACCCATCCCCGAAGACCGCCACTTCTTCAACCTCCGCGCAAAACGCGCCTCCAACCGTGCCTACCACGCCCTCCTTCAGCTAACACCTTGGAGCGACGAGGAGGTGATCCGCGACTTTCGCGAAGAATGGTCTGACCGCTACACCGACCCAACTAATTTTGCCGAGGCCGAGTGGCACCGCGGCAATGCCTATGTCCTCGGTTTCGGTTCGTTTCGGACCAACGATTTTCAAAACCTCGTCGCCGATGAACCCCTCGTCGAAATCGGGTGGCTCCCCACTCCGGTCGGACCTTTCGACACCATCGTCGAGGCGCGTCTTCGTGCCGAACGTCAAATCCGGCAGGAACAGCTCCTCCCCGAAAGCGAGGCCGAAATTGCGACGATCGATCTGCGTGCCTTTCAGCCCTTTCACCGGAACGGGTTCACCTTTCGCCCGATCGCCGGATTCCGCGCCTACACCATCGAAAGACCAACTGAATCCTCGTCCGATGCAAACGGTTATGCCGCCGAACTGGGATTCGATGCGTCCTTTCTCGCGACCGGGTTCTTCGACATCAGGTCCCCCCACCGCAGTATCGACGGACTGACCCATCAGTTCCGACCGGTAATCGGTTTTCGTTACCGTCCGGGATCGCAGGAAGAGGACCTCGATCCCTTCGTTCCGGACGACCTCTACATCTCCGGCGTTCCCAGTCTCTCCATCCTCAGCGACCGCCGACAGATCGACAGCCTCGGCGAAACCATTTTTCGTTCCGGAATCGAGAATCGGCTGCTGACCGGCTCCGGAGAAGACCTCCGGGAACTCCTCCGATGGAATCTGTATCATGAAATCGAGGACGAACTCCCTGTCAAAGCAACGCGCGCCCAGACCGTCTACAACGATTTCAACCTTTCCCCAGCCCCCTGGCTGGAACTCGGAAACTTTATCAACTGGAACGTCGACAGCGGCGAGATCACCGAATGGTCGAACCGGATTCTCCTTCGCGATGCCTGGAAATGGGACGCCTCCATCCGCACGCAATTTCTCGACGAGCGGCTCGAACAATACTTTCTCTCCGGCAACTACCGCCTCAACGAACGCAACCGGATCGGCACAATCCTCCGCTTTGACGGACGCAGCGAAGAATTGACCGAACAACGGTACCTTTGGGAGCACCAGATCGGACGCACCTGGCTGGTCACCACCACCGTCACCGTGTCCGATGGCGACCAACGCCGCTCCGACTTTCTCTTCCGGGTGAAATTCTCCCTTCTCGGGATGTGATCAAATCCCCGTAAACCGATCCGTTACGAGGATTTCACAGTCTCTTTCGACCCTAAACGAAAACGATTCCCGCGCTGGCAGCAAAACGTTCTGACCAAACCCCACGACCGAACCATCCGCCTCCCGGAGGCTGCCCGCGACCACACTGAGGATCACCGCCTCCCCGCCACCGAGGGCAATCTCGGATCCAGCCGGGCGCACCAGTTTCCGCAATCGGAAAACATTGCTGTCCGCCAGCAACTGATCGCCTCCCGTCGGCTTGATCGTCTCCGGTTCAAAGTCATCGAAGTCCGTACTCCGTAGGCTTTCCTCGATATGCAACTGCCGCTGCTTGCCGTCCAGGCCGACCCGCCCCCAATCGTAAACGCGATAGGTCGTGTCTGAATTCTGCTGAATTTCAAGGATCAGATTCCCCCCGCCGATCGCGTGCAGGCGACCGCTCGGGATAAATATCGATTCCCCTTTGCCGACCGGAAACGTGTGTACGAGCGGCTCAAGGGCATTCGCCTTCAACCCCGCCTCAAATCCCGCTCGCGTCACCCCGCGCCGCAACCCCGCCATCAGAGTGGCATCGGGATCTGCCGCCGCAATGTACCAATTCTCGGTTTTTGGCTCCCCGCCCAGCTCAGGCGCCACCGCCGCCGGAGGATGAACCTGCAAGCTCAGTTTCTCCCGACAGTCCAGCCACTTGACGAGGATAGGAAACCGGCCCGCTGGATCCCACCCCGCCCCCATAACTCCCTCAGGATCGGCCTCAATCTTCGAACGCAGGGACACTCCATTCGCATCAACCGACTGGGCCTCCTCACGATCTACAATCTCCCAACTCTCCCCAATCACACCATCAGCAGGCAGGTCACTGCGTCCGAGATCATCTTCGAAGCGCCGCCCGCCCCAGACGCGCTCCTGATAAATCGGAGAAAACGTCAGAAATCTCATTGCTTCGGTTCATTGAAGTCCGAAGAAGACCCAACTGCGTTGGCGGGCGCGAACTTTTCCCAAACCTGGCCTGTCTGCCGATCAAGTAAATAGGCCCGCGAACCCGAGAAGGACAACGCGTAGCGCCCATACTCGCCACAGCGACAGCAACAGGTGCCGGTCGCCGATCCGTTCAAATCGGATCCCGTTTCTGAAACGGCCCCGGTGGCACCACTTAGCAGCAAAGTACCGATCGCAATAGAGGCGCCGGCGAGGAACGAGGTCAGGTCAAACTTCATGTTTTTGAGGTTTGCGAAAGGCCCCCGAGTTGGCAAATCATATCCGAATGGGCATCTTCGAAAAACGTCTCGTCGAACTGGGCTACAGGCTCCCTCCTGCGCCCGAACCCAAGGGTAGCTATTTGCCCTATCAATGGAGCAACGGCATCCTCCACGTTTCCGGTCAAATCAGCATTGCCGCCGATGGGCGGTCCTTGACGGGGTCGGTTGGTCACGACCGTAGCGTCGAGGAAGGAGTCGAGGCCGCCCGCCTTGCGGCCCTGAATACCCTCGCGACGATCGGCAAAGCCATTGGCAATCTCGACAACATCAAGCGTTTCGTCTTTCTGAACGGCTTTGTGCAGGCCGTCGCCGGTTTCGCCGAAAGCCCACGGGTCATCAACGGGGCCAGCGATCTCCTCGTCGAGATTTTCGGGGAAAAGGGTCGCCATGCCCGCGCCGCTGTTGCCGTCGCTGGTCTTCCCCTAAACTGCACGGTCGAGATTCAGGTTTCCCTCGAGGTCAAATAACGGATGCCTCATCACGATCCCGATTCGATTCTCTCCCCATCGGCCGGAAAGGCGCGGGTCCTCATCATGGGGATCCTCAACATCACCCCCGATTCCTTCTCTGACGGGGGTTCTTTCAATAATCCCAAAGCCGCCGCTGAGGCCGCCGTTCGCATGGCCGCTGAAGGTGCCGACATTCTCGACATCGGTGCCGAATCCACCCGCCCTGGTGCCACCCCGGTCGATGCCGCCACCGAATTGCGCCGCCTCCTCCCCGTCATCGAGGCGGTTCGCGCGGTCGTCCAACTCCCGCTCTCGGTCGACACCTACAAGGCATCCGTCGCCCGCGAGGCCCTTGCCGTCGGGGCCTCAATTGTCAACGATATCAACGGGTTCCAGGGCGATCCCGAGATGGCTGCGGTCGTCGCCGAATCGAATGCCGCCGCCGTCCTTATGCACAACCCGCCGACGCCCGAATATCCCGACGGTGTCGTCAATGCGATTCAGGCGTTCTTCCTGCGTTCCCTCGAAATTTCCGACCGGGCCGGAATTCCCCGATCCCGCATCGCCCTCGATCCCGGCATCGGTTTCAAAAAATCACCAACTGAAAATCTCACCATCCTGCGCCAGCTCTCATCATTTCGCACTCACGGTCAACCGATCCTCCTCGGGGCCTCCCGGAAATCCTTCATCGGACACGCCCTTGATCTTCCCATCGGCGAACGCGAGGAGGCCACCCTCGCCACCTCAACCCTCGCCACCGCCAGCGGGGTCTCGATCATCCGCGTTCACGATGTCCGCGCCAACGTTCGCGCAATCCGGATGGCCGAGGCCATCCTCAACGCCCAAACTTGAAATCGCGCCAGCTCCATTCTATGCACGACGCCATTATCCTGAAGAACCTCGTCTTTTACGCCCGTCACGGGGTCCTTCCCGCCGAGGCCGACCTCGGACAACGCTTTGAGATTGATCTTCGTCTCGAACTCGATACCCGCACCGCCGGCTTGACCGACGATGTCAACGACACCGTCAACTATACCCGTGCCTATGCCATCGTTCGCACGATTTGTGAATCCCGTCGCTTTAACCTGATCGAAAGTCTCGCCGAGACCATTGCGGGCGAAATCCTCCGCGATTTTCCCCGCATCGAAGCCTTGACCGTCCAGGTTCGAAAACCCGGTGCACCCATTCCCGGGGTCTTCGATCACGTCGGGGTTGAAATCCGTCGTGACCGCAACAGCTAGTGTTCTCTCCCCCTCAGAGCGAACGCGAGGCCCTCATCGCGATCGGCTCCAACCTCGGAGACCGTCTCGGAACCATTTCCAAATGTATCCATTTTTTGGATACACCTAAGAATTTCCGGATTATCTCAGCCTCACGGGTTTACGAGTCCAACCCGATCGGACCGGTCCCCGATCAGCCTCGCTTCCTCAACGCCGCCGTTCGCATCGCAACCTCCCTCGACCCGCTCGACCTGCTCCGCCTTTGCCTTCAAACCGAGGAACGTTTCGGTCGGGTTCGCGATGTTCCCCAAGGCCCCCGCACGCTTGATCTCGATATCATCGCGGTCAGCGATCTACCCACCCTCAACCACCCCCGCCTAACCCTCCCCCATCCCCGCGCAACCAGTCGGAATTTCGTCATCCTCCCCCTCGCCGAGATCGCCCCGGATTGGCAAATTCGAAATCGTCCCATTCGCGAATGGGCGCAGGAGGTTGATCCGAGGGGCATCCGCCTCTTTTCTGAGGTGTCGTATGGAAATCGTTGAGATCGCAGTCCCCACCGGGATCACCCATCCTCTCGCGCACTGCCATCGGCATCTCGGCAACCTTCCCGGCAGTGTCTTTCTCGATTCAGCCGTCGCACCCGACCCGGTCGATGCCGCCTGGTCAATTCTCTCCTTCGATCCGGTCCGCACCATCTCCGGCCCGATTAACCTCGACACACTTTCGGCAGATTTGCTGGACCGCCCCGTCGAGAACCGTGATCTCCCTTTTACCGGGGGCTGGATCGGTTGGCTCGATTATCCGTCTCCCGGCAGTGGCTGGCCCCGTCGGACCAACACCCCCCTAACCGGATGGTTCGGTCTCTATGACCGAGCTCTCCTCTGGGACGGGCTTGCTCAAAGATTGATCGCGGTTGCCTCCCCGTGGTCCGATTCCCCCCGCGCCGCCGCCGAGTCCCTCGCCCGCCGCTGCTCCGAACTCCTTGGTACCCCCTTCCCTCCAACCCCCGCCCCGGAAATCTTCGGAACCCTCGAAAACTTCGAAACCCGCCAAAACTATACCAACGCCGTCCGCCGGGTCCGTCAATGGATCGCCCGCGGTGATATCTATCAGGTCAATCTCGCCCAATCGCTGCGGATCCGAACCAATGCATCTCCCGCCGGTATCCATGCCCGGCTTCGGATAACCAACCCTGCGCCCTACGCCGCCGCCATCCATACCGAAAACGGCTGTTTACTCAGTACCTCCCCCGAACTCTTTCTCGAGATTCATCCCGACCGCCGGATTCGCACCCGCCCCATCAAAGGGACCCGCCCCCGCCATCCCGATCCCACAATCGACGCGCAAGTCCGTGCCGAACTCATCGCGGACCCGAAGGAAAGGGCCGAACTCTTGATGATCGTTGACATGGAACGCAACGATCTCGGCCGGGTCTGCGAAACCGGCTCGATCCGCGTCACCGGACTCAACATGGTTCGCAGCTACGCCCGCGTGCACCACCTCACCGCTGACGTAACCGGCCGGCTTCGCGCCGATACCACCCTCGCTGACTGGATTCGCGCCACCTATCCAGGCGGTTCCATCTCGGGAGCTCCGAAGGCACGCGCCTGTGAGATTATCGAGGCAATTGAGAACCGCTCAAGGGGACCGTTCTGCGGGGCAATCGGGTTCTTTTCGTCCAACCAGGCGGTTCACCTCAACATCGCGATCCGTACTGGCTGGCTTCAGGACGGATATTTTCAGTTTGGGGTCGGCTCAGGGATCGTCTGGGATAGCGATCCGGATCGCGAATACGATGAAACCCTCCACAAGGCTTCTGCCATTCTTGCCGCTTTCGACCTTCAGCCTGACTTTTCATGATTTCACACCCGCATCCAAAAATCGAATACGTCATCTTTAATCGGGAACTCGTTCCGGCCGACCAGGCTCTCGTTCCCGTAACCGCCCCGGGTACCCGTTTCGGAATCGGCTGTTTTGAAACGATGCGCCTCTTCGGCGGCAAAATCCGGTTTCTTGAAGACCACCACGCGCGACTATCCGCCGCCTCCGCCGCCTTGGGATTCCCCCCGCCACCCGCCCCCGACATCCTCCGCGATCTTGCTTCTCAGGTCGCTCTTTACAATCAGATCGATGACGGGGTCGTTCGCTATTCGATTCACCAGCGGGCGGACCTTTCCGTCGACACCGTCATCACCGCCGCTCCGCCCAGACCGATTTTCCACCGCTCCTCAATCCACCTTCTCAGCAGCCCCTTTCCCCACCCCGGGGCATCACCCGTTTCGGTCCACAAGCACAACAACTACGCCCTTCAGTTGATCGCCTTCAATCATGCCTCCAACTCCGGTGCCGACGATGCGGTCCTTCATGATTCCACCGGACAGGCGGTCGAAACCGCCATCTCGAACCTTTACCTGCGGATTGGAGAACAGGTTTTCGTCCCCGGGCCGGAATCCGGCGCGCTTCCCGGGATTATCCGGAAACAAATCCTCGAGGTTGCCCCAACCTGCGGCCTTACCCTAACCGAATCACCGATCCGGGCCGATCTGATTGTCCGTGCCGATGCCTGCTGGGTCTCGAATTCCCTCATCGGGATCAGGCCGGTCCACCAGTGGGATGATTTGATTTGGCCGCACGCCGCCGAGGATCCTTTTCTCCGGAAAATCCGCGCTGCTGCCGACCTTACTGTGGCCTATCAACCGACCGCCGCCCCATCCAGCAAACAAATCTGAATCCCCGGACCGTGGACACCCTCAATCAGGATGCCCTCGACATCCGCCGTCTTTGAGGGCCCCGTCGCCCAGACGATATTCGGGTCGTCACCAAAAAGTCGAATCGCTTCCGGGATCGTCCCGAGCACAGCGTCCGGTGCCACCACCGCTACGTGGATCCACGGGGCGAGCGTCCCCAATCGGCTCGAGGTCATTCCTTCCGTCAGCATCACAGTCCCACTTTCTGCGATTACCGCCGCCGCCCGCGTGATACCGCAGTCGTAGCGATCCGGGTCGGTCGCGTCAAAAACCGTCTCGATTTGGATACGATCCTCGAACAGCTCTCCAAAACGCTCTGCCAGGGCCGGATCCACATAGGCAACCCGCACGCCCTCCTCCATCAGGCGCTCCGAAAGCTCGGTTTCCGAGATCATCGGTGTCCCGTTTACCCCGGAGAACCGGTATGCGAACAGATCCCAATCCGCTTCAAAATCAGGATGTGCCCGACAGACAGCCATCTCGTCATCCCATTCCGGATACGCCGCCCGCTCTTTGAGAGGTCCGACCGCATCCTGCACTCGTTTAAAGATCAATTCCCGATCATCTTTCGCGCTCACTCCCTACCTCCATTCCGATTTGCTCCCTTTGCCGCCTTGTGCGATTTCATCCATTTCCGAAAGGCTCCCCCCTCGAAACGGGGAAGGTCCCGGCTGCTCTGCCAGGATTGGAGCGGCCCAAAGGGCAACAGTTTGAGCGGAACGTGGTTCATTGTGTGCCCCAACTTCAAGGCCGTTTTCCACGCCCCCGGTTGGGTTCCCATCAACGCCCACATCCCCATCGGGGGCGTTCCCTTCATCGCCTCACTGGCCTTTTCGGTTTTTGCGCGATCCCGCAGTCTCAACAATAGATCGGGTATTGGGATATCGACCGGACACACCTCGTTGCAGGCCCCACAAAGGCTCGACGCCTTCGGCAGATCGGCCAGCTCGGGGAAACGCTCGCCCGCCAGCAACGGGCTCAAAACTGCCCCGACCGGCCCGGGATAAACACTCCGGTAGGAATGACCCCCCGCCTGCCGATAGATCGGACAAACGTTCAAACACGCTCCGCAGCGAATACAGCGCAGGATCGACCGACAATCCCCTGCGAGAACCTCTGTCCGCCCGTTATCGACAAAAATCACGTGCAGTTCGTCCGGGCCGTCAGGCTGTTCCGCCCTCCGCGGTCCGTTGATGAATTGGGTGTAGACCGTCAAACGCTGTCCCGTTCCTGATCGTCCGATCAAATTCGCAAATAACCCCAGATCACGATCCTTCGGGACCAGCTTTTCAATCCCCACCATCGCGATATGGATCCGGTTCGCCGCAATCGTGAAACGGGCATTTCCCTCGTTCGTCACCAGGACCATTCGGCCCGATTCCGCCGAAACGAAATTCGCCCCCGTGATTCCGGCATCCGCCTCAAAGTACTTTTTCCGCAAATAGGCCCGTGCCCGCCGCGTGATCGTCTCCGGATCATCGTTGTATTCACCCAGTCCATGCCGCTCAAACGAGGTCGCAATTTCACGGCGATTCTTGTGTATAATCGGTTTGACGATATGCGAGGGGTGGTCGCCATCAATCTGGACAATGAATTCGCCGAGATCGCTTTCGATCGTTTCGATCCCACGTTCATCGAGGTAATCAGCCAGGTGAGTCTCCTCCGTTATCATGCTCTTCGACTTGATCACCGACCGACACTCTCGCTCCGCGAGAATTCGATGCACAATCGCATTCGCCCGTTCCGCATCTGCCGCAAAATGAACGAGCGCCCCGGATCGCTGCAGGGAGGCCTCTGCCTCCCCGAGGTAACGATCAAGATTCTCCAGCGTGTGCTGTTTGATCGCCCCTGCCGTCTCCCGCAGTCGGTCGGGGTCGGGATAATCAGCCGTCAACGTATTGAACCGGGCCTCTGTTCCGGCCTTCGATCCACCGTAAACCGACTTCCTCACGTCGGGCGCAATCTCGCGCGCCCAGCGGTCGATATTTTGTTTCGTTTTTACCACACTCACGCGACAGCCTCCTCCCGAATCTCGCCCGTTGCAACAAGGGCATCCCGCACCAATTGAATCATGTGGCGACAGGGTATCGAATGCCCACCGCGTACAAGGATTCCCTGCAAATGCAAAAGACATCCCATATCAGCCGAGACCAGATACTCGGGTTCGACCTCCAAAACCTTTTCGATCTTTAACTGCCCCATTTTCCCGCTGATCACCGGGAAACTGACTGAAAAGGCCCCGCCAAATCCGCAACACTGCTCCGGCTCGTCAAACGGCAAAACCTCAATCCCGTCAATCAATTGCAACAAACGACGGGCCGCCGGGCCGCTTTGCGTCCCCCGCGAATGACAGGATTGGTGAAAAGCGATCCGAGTCCTCAGTTGTCCCGGGATCGATTCAACTCCCAGCCCGTTGACCAGATAATCTGCCACCTCCCAGGTTCTTCCGCCCAGCTCCCGAACCGCATCGATGTCCGCCTCCTTTTCAAACGCCAAAGCCGCCCCGTGAAAGATCATCGCCGCACAACTTCCCGAAGGCACCACCACCGGATCATTCCCCTGGAAGACCTTAATCGTGTGACGAACAACCTTCCTTGAATTGGTCCAATCCCCCCCATTAAACGCTGGTTGCCCGCAGCAGGTCTGGTCTTCTGGAAAATTCACCTCACATCCAAAATACTCTAAAACCTGCACCGTCGCTCTCGCCACATCAGCAAAGAACGCATCACACAAACAGGTCGCCATTAAAGCGACCTTTCGACTGTTGGGGCGAGAATCAGGGGCAATCTGCATATTTCAATTATCGCTCCTCAATCCCTCGCAGACAACCTTCGAAAACAGTTTTTCCCTATCTGAAAAGGCAGAAGGATTCTCTCCCGGTCTTCTCCCGATTCGATGGATCGGCTCCACCAGTTCGATCAGACAGGTAAGATCCCTGACGGTGGCATCACTCCGCAAACGGCAAGCAAGCTCTGTCGGATCGTGCCGGACACCCTCAAACATTCTCACCAGGGTCACCAGGTCCTGAACCGTCTGAGGGGTTGCGTGGTAATGTTCGATTAACAACTGATCGAGGGCATCGTAATCTTCCTCGCCGGAGAAGCTCCCCAGAAAACCAATCGAAGCCGCTATCGAGACAAGCGCACGGGTCAGATGATTGCTCCGGTTCTTCGGTGGTATTCTCCAGAAACGAACAAAGGCCCGCTCGAACCCCGCCATTTTCAAAAACGCATCAAAGTCAGCCTCCCGTGTTATCGGCGACAGATCGGTTGCGGGATTCGCCCCGCCGAAAAACCGTAACACCTTCTGCCCCAGCCCTGAATCTCCCGCCACCGTCCAGTTGCGGAACAGTGGCGATAGCGGCCAATCGACCCCAGCATCCGAAAACACTAAACCGAGCCGTTCGCGGAACTCCCGCAGATCATCCTTGTTGATGAACAGCTCCTCCCGACGATGGATTGCATCGCGGGCCTCCCTCGCTGTGAAAGGTCTTTCCTCGTAGAGATCGAGACTCCAGTAGGCCCTTCCAACCAAATGGAAATGCGCCGCGACACTCCTCCTGAGGGCTGGCCAGAGCTCCGCATTTGCTGCTCCCGTCTCCCAGGCTCCGGCATAGGCGACCGCCGCCGAACACAGTTCGGTGCTCAGAAAGTTCATTCTCCGTCCTTCCGTCGCTGAACCGTTCCCGAATCTTTCAACCGAATCAGAAAGCCCTCCATTTGGACCGTCAGACGAGTTCCATCCGGAAGCTCTATCGTGTCCAGCGCCCGCGTCGCAATCTGTCGCCGGTCATCCGCCGTTCGCAAAAAATAATCCCTGAAAATGCCGCCCCGAGAACCATCCGAGTCCTCCCTGACGGGCATCCATTCAATCGCGTTCGCGAGGATCTCCCCGCGATACAACTGCGCACTTTTTGTCCCGCCAGACGACATTCCCCTCATCCATAGACCTGCTTCGCCCATTCCGAGTTCCACCTCCGTCGTGCTGGTCTCCTCTCCTACCCGTCGCTCCAGCCATCCGACGACGCGATCCCCTTCCCACTCGTAAACCGCCAGTATCTTGATCGTCTCGAGGGGTTCACCCCCCGGCACCCGGAGAACGTAGCGGCCTTCCCATGCCCCCACATACCGTCCCAGAATCGCCCGCTCCTCGAGACTCGGATCACCTCCGCCCGACGCAACCGACCAGCCTGAAAACCAGAGCACCAGCAACGCGAATCCCTCGAACGCCGATCGCATCTGAATCAGGCTTCGGCCGATACAAAGGCGAGGGATCCATCCGCCTCGATCCGTCGGTAGTAACATCCGCTCCGCGGCCTTCCGATCACATCTTTTGTGTGGCAGGCCCCTCTCCCCAATGGCTTTACCCGATAGAGAATCGAATTCTGCTCGCAGTTGACCCGAATCTCAACGATCTCCAGCGCGTCCCCGCTGGTTTTCCCCTTGATCCAGAGCTCGTTGCGCGAGGTGCTCCAAAACGTTGCCAACCCCTCCCGTCTAGCCGTCTCGAGGGCGAGCGTATTTGCGTAGCCCAGAATTAAAACCTCTCCCGTGACCGCATCCTGCGCAACCGCCGGGATCAAATCCTGACCGCACGCCGCAACCTTCGACAATTTCGTAAAATCCAGCTTTAGCTCGCTTCCCTCTTCGATTTCCGGACTCATTTCAAAAACTTACTCGAACTCCGAGGATTTAATGCGTCCCTGTCCCGGACGATTCAAGGTGAAGGTCTCACCCCGGTATCGAATCCGCAAATTCGATCCGTCCGTGACGATCACCTCCGGAACAACGTCAACGGGAATCGCCCGTTCCTCGCCCGCCGGAAGGCGTTCATCAAACAAAACCGCCCGGGTTTGAGGATCCCGCAGGACAAACCGCGTCCCAACCCCGGAGGTCACCAACATCACGTTGTCCGGAACTGTCGTTCCGAGGACCTCCGCCGACGGGTTTCCGTCAACCGGATCCGCCGCCCTACCGTTTCCGCCGAAAAGTAATTGCAAAAGCAATACGATCAGGATTACTCCCAAAACCACTCCCGTAATTGCGATGCCCGCCTTGATGTAAAAGTCCTTCCCGAGAACATCATCACCGGGGTCCATCGAATGGATCTCCGTCTCCGGCCGGTCGGAACGACCGCGCATTTGCGGAATCGACAACCGACCGAGGCGGATCGGACCGCGCCCCCCTGAACCGGCACGGGCCCCGCGATCATCGGAAGCATTATCGCCTCCCTCCGTCCGGACCGCTCCCCCCGCACCCTGACGCCCCAAATCCATTTGTCCGAGACCCGATCGCGACTCTGCCCTTGCCTGCTGATTGTTGCGGCGCTCCATAACCAGACGCACCTCCCGCGCAACCTCGGCCGGATCCATTTTCAGGTAGCGGGCATACAGCTTTAGAAAACCCCGTTTATAAATATCCGGCAAGGGAATGTCGTGATCGTCATTTTCGAAACAAGCGAGATATGACGTCCGGATTTTAGTGGCCTCTGAAGCTTCGCGCAACGATACCCCACGCTCCTTGCGGGCCTCTTCGAGACGTTTCCCAAGTGATTGCATGACGCCAATGTGTACAGATTCGTCGGGAAGAAAAGCAAATTGGAAATTTGGGAACTGAATCTGCTACCTCGGCAATGCACATACCGAACGGCTCGAAAAAATCGGAACACCCCAGACTTGCCCCGGATTCCCGCACTCCCTAGAACTTATCCTGTCATGAAACGCGCAAGATTCTACCTATTCGTCGTAACAATCATGGGCCTCATCGCCGAAGCAGCCGCAATCGAAACCTGGACGAGCCCGGATGGACGTTCGATTGAAGCCGAGATCATTGCCACCACCGATGCCGCCGTCAAAATGCGGCGCGCTGACGGGTTCGAATTTTCTGCCCCGATCTCCGTCTTTTCCCAATCGGATCAGGAACGGATCCGCAACTGGACCCCGCCGCCGATGGATTTGATTGCCCCCCAACAGGCGGTTTATGTCATTGAGACGCCAAACGGACGCGGAACCGGCTTCCTCGTCGCGGCCAACAATCAGGCATGGCTCTACACCAACCAGCACGTGATTGACAGCCCGCGGAAACTCCGCGTGATCGGCTCCTCCGGTGGCACTCTGAAGGTCGGAGAACTCGAAATCGCCAAGGACCGCGACCTTGCGAGGTTCAAGGTAGACTTACGCTCCGGCCTCGCGATCGCCCCTGATCCGACCCACGGTGACGAGATCATTGTCTACGGAAACAGCCGCGGCACGGGTCACATCACCGAGGATTACGGCAAAATCGTCGGGATATCCCCGACCGAAATCGAGGTCGATGCCGATATCGTAGCGGGCAACAGCGGGGGACCCATTGTCAACGCCTCCAACGAGGTTTTCGCCGTCTCCGCCTACGTCCTCTTTGCCGACCAGGATCGGGACGCAACAATTGCCGGGACCCGCTTCGAAGCAAGTCGCCGCTTCGGGCTTCTTATTAACCGCGAAATCCCATTTGTCCGGGTGGATCTCGACGATTATGCCGACGCCCACACGATCTACCAGGATGCCGTCCGCGACACCAAAGAGGTCATCGAAGCCATTCGAACAGTCGACGAGCGGCCGACCAGCCTGATCGTCGCGGGTGCCTTTACCAACTCCAGTGTTGAAAGGGCGGCCGAACGCTACAATCGGAAACTCAAGCGCAACTACGGACGGGCCTACGCCAAGGACGTTCTTGATTTCTTTGACGATGTCGTAAAAATCTCTGAAAAATCGATTGAGAGTGCCATCAGTCAGCTCAATTCAGAGGCTTACGGATGGATGCGCGAGGACCTTCTCGACCGCCAGCGCCACATCGAAGCGCTCCGCGAGCGCATTGAGCAACTCGAAGACACCTATAAATAAAAATTCCCGACCCCCTCCGAAGCAGCTGAAATCCTTCGCATACATCTTTGTCGGTGGCGGTATCGGGGCCTGTTGCCGTTATGCTCTCGTTCTACTCCTCGATACCTGGCATTCTCCACTCCTCCCGATCGCGACTCTAACCGCCAACATTCTCGGTTGTGCCTTCATCGGCGCGGCTAGCGTCTTGATCGGCTCGACCGACCCGGGTGGTCCCCCCTCCGCACTTTGGCTCGGCCTCGTGGTTGGTGTCCTCGGCGGGTTTACAACCTTCAGTACCTTTACGATGGAATGGTCGCGGATGCTCGAAAACGGACACTTGATCCATGCATTTTTTTACACCTCCGGATCCATCCTCTCCTGCGGCCTCGGATTCGCCGCCGGAATTCGCATTACAAAGTTCTTTTTAACTTGATCCAACCGCTGATTCTCGCTTTTCTACTCGATTTTCCCATGAAAGCGACGATTCAAACTCAAGGACGCCAGTTCATTGTCAAGGAAGGCGACATCCTCCGACTGAACCTATTCCCCTCCACCACTTCCGAGGACACCGTGACCGTTAACGAAGTGCTCTCGGTTGCGGCTGAGGCCGGACAGGCCCGCTTTGGTACCCCGTTTGTTGACGGCGCCAGCGTGACCTTGAAAATTCTCGAAAATCGTCAGGACAAAAAAGTAACCGTGTTCAAGAAGAAGCGTCGGCAGGGCTACAAGCGCCGTCGGGGTCACCGTCAGCAGATTTCGGTCGTCCAGGTCGAATCCATCACGGCCTAATCCACGAACACTTTAACCTCCTCATACCAGTACCATGGCACACAAAAAAGGACAGGGAACTTCCAAAAACGGACGAGACAGCCACGCTCAGCGCCTCGGCGTGAAGAAATTTGGTGGCGAGAAGGTCATCGCCGGCAACATCATCATGCGTCAGCGGGGCACCCGCTACCACCCCGGCAAGAATGTTGGCCTCGGCAAGGACTATACCCTTTTTGCCCTCTCCGACGGCATCGTCAGCTTCGACCGCGAACACCGCCGGATCGACGTGGTGGCAAACTAGAGTCCTCTCTCGGAAATAGGCTTGTAAATCGTTTAGTCCATTAATAGCCGGTTGATCCAAGGGTTTTACCCCAAGGTTTAAATTCTCAGGACCATGGATCATTGTCTTGATTCAGTCCCTCATGGTCGATGCTCCGTCTCTTTCATCTTTGGGTCTTTGGGTCTTGAACCCGCTTAGCGGGTGGGTGTGAGATTCATTCTTTCCTCGCCAACAGTCCGCATTTTTCAATCGTTAGGTCGACCCTTCGATCATGAAGCAAGGCCTCGACATCCAGATTTGGAGTGTGCGGGGCCGAGGAAAGGGATTGCAAATCCCTTCTCCATAGCGGGGCTGAGGCCTCCTTCGCCTCCGTGATTGCGGGGCTCTGGCGTGGGAAATGCCCGGCTGGAGGGGGACGGTGGGCGGGCCAACGACTCTGCGGTAATCTTCTCCAATCCCGGAATCAGGTTCATCTCACTTCCACGGCACTCCGTCGCAATCGCTGTATTTTCGAGAGTAGATCAGGATGCCTGAGCGTCCGGTCTCACGGGGTTTTGGCCCGAAGGTCAAAGGTTATCCTCGAATCCGTTTCGCTCCCGAGCCCCGCGAGATCAGCTCTCGACCGCCCCAAGCGCTGCGGTTTGAAGTTCCCGTTCGGATCCCTTCGGAGTAACTGAATCCTTCTCCGCCGCGATCCAATCAAACAAAATACGCATTCCCTCCCTCAAGGGGACATCCAGCCCTCGTGCTACCGAGGTTGAAAAGCGGTCTTCCATCGAATCTAATCCTTCGGTCCCGTCGCCGTCCTCTGACAGGGTGACGACCGCACCAGCGAAATCCAGAGCCTCGAGATCTTTCCATTCGGCATCAATCCGCTCTTGCCGGACCTTCCGCTCCTGTCGCTGCGTCAGGCGTTCCTCGAAATTTAAAGAGACCATCGTCCTCTCGCGTTCCTCCCGAAAGTAGGAGATCGTTTCCTCCAGACGTTGAAATTCGGCCATCTCTGCCCGCCGATCCTCACTGCGGGACCGCAGCCAGTCGACCAAAGATCGATCCACTCGTAGAGACTCCTTGTATTCGCCCCAATTTGCGGTCCAGTCCGTCGGATGGATTTCGTCCCACAACAGGGCGTTGTCAATGTCCGACTCTCCGATCGGCAAATACTCGTTCAGCGAAGGGAAGACGATGTCGGCCTCGACCCCCCGGTTCTGCGTCGAGGCACCGTCCGGGAGGTAGAACTTCTGGATTGTAACCTTGGCGGCCCCTCCCCGACGACTTCCCATCACGGAGAGAAACGGCGTATTCATTTCAAAGATGGTCTGGACTGTTCCCTTTCCGTGCGTTGATCGGTCCCCAGCGACAATCGCCCGAGCATGAACCTGTAGTGCACCCGCCACAATTTCTGAAGCCGATGCGCTGTATCGCGATACCAGAACCACAAGTGGACCGTCCCATTCGACCGACGGGTCAAGATCGTCATGATGACGGATATCACCCAGCGTATCACGAACCTGCACAATCGGCCCGTCCGGTATAAAAAGACCCGTTAACCGAACCGCCTCCGAGAGCAAACCTCCCCCGTTTCGGCGCAAATCCAGAATAATCCCTTCCACCCCCTGCGACTTCAGCCGTCGGATCAACTCGCGGACATCATCCGCCGAGTTCGAACCGTCTCTTCCTTGGCTCCCATAAAAGCTAGGCAAGTAAATAACCCCTACCGGTACCTCATCGTCCCGATCGTCCCCGGTCGTCCCATCCGGCAGATCCATCCCGAGACGCTCCCGCGAAAGTGAGAATACCTCCGCCCGTGCCAAATTTGCCGTCAACTTCACGCGGTCACGGATCAATCGCACTTCCCTGCGCACCGAGGGGTCAGCCCCCGCCGGTCGCACTAATAACCGTACCAGCGTGCCCTCGCTTCCACGGATCTGTTTTACAATCTTTCGCAATCGCTGGTTGATCACGTCGTTGAACTCATCATCCATCGACTGGGCAACCCCCAGAATTTCGTCCCCCGGCCCCAAATCGCCGCTCAGATCCGCCGGACCCCCCGGAAGCAATTCCCGAATCCGGCAAATCCCGTCGACGCTCTCCAAAACCGCCCCGATACCAACCAGTGAATTCGCCATCGAGATCGAAAAATCCTCCAGTTGATCCGAACTCAGGAAAGAACTGTGTGGATCAAATTCACGCGCCAACTCACCCAAAAAAACTTCTTGGACGTCCGTTGCCTCATAGTCGAGAACGATCTGCGCCCAGCGCTCGTAGCGCTTGGCAATCTCACGCTTTGCCTCGACCAAGGCTTCTTCATAGCTCATCGGCGCATCCCCGCTCTCGACCGTCCCGGCCCCTTCCTCAGTCTCAATCTCGTCCACAACCGGGATCATCCGCGCGAGGACCTCGTTCAACACCTCCGCCTTGATACGGCGCTCCCAGAGAGACTCCATCTCGTCCGCAGACTCTGGCCATCCCGACTCAGCTCGATCCGAATCATAGAAATCGTCCTCGTCGAAACCGAGTTCGCCATCCAGAAATTCGCTCACCCACTCCCTCCGCGATTCAACCCGCTCCCGGAAATCACGATAAATTTCAAACGCCGCAAAGAGATTTCCCGCCCGAAGATACCGCGCCATCGGTGGACCGAACCGCTCAATATATCCATCGATCTCCGAACGCAGAAAGTAGAGATGATGAAAGTCGATTGCCTCAATGTAGGCCTCGATAAAGGAACCCATATCCCTCTTATCAAGGCTCTTCTTTGAGTAGTGAACCTGCTCAATGCACTGGATTACCCACCGTGTCTCCGAACGCATCAAGCCGTCTGAATCGAGGTTCGGAAGGGACTCCCCGGACCACAAAAGCGTCGGAAGGAAAATCGCGATGAAAAGAAAGGAGAACGTGCGCATTTGGCGAGAGACCATTACGAAGAAACAGTGTTCCCGATCCACCGATTTGCAAACCCCTTGTGTCCCTTCTCAGGATTCCCTGATCTCTCGGAAGAATACTAGTCCCTTTTTAGAAACTTGATGAGAATCCGCGAGCCCCGCCCCTCCCGCAGGTAGGTTTGCTTACGTGACTCCGGGAGATCATCCAACCCTCCTTCGTCAAACCCGCAGACCTTCGTAAAGTAGCTGAAGCTCTGCGTGCTCAAGGCAAAAAGATAGTCAAAATCCTCATCACGGGATCGCTCTATCGCGTATTCGATCATCTTTCGACCGACCCCGCGACCTTCATAGTACGACTGTACGTAAACCGCCCCAATCTCGACTGCGGCCCGCTCCGGGTAAGGCTGCAGCATCGCGCATCCGATTAAACCATCATCCACTTCGTAAACAAAGAAACGATCAATCGAAGCCTCGATATCCTCAATCGAACGTGGTCGGATCGCCTCAACCCTTGCGGCATGACGGCTCATGTTGAAAATCCCCCGCGCATCCGACCTCCGGGCCGTCCGAATCTGTTGATATTCGTTGCTGTGGATCATCGTCCCAAGGCCCACTTTGTCGAAAATCTCCGTCAACAGTCCCCCTGAAATCCGGCCGTCAAGAATGTGTGCCCGCGCCACCCCGTGGGTCAACGCCTCCAGCGTTGCCCGCGCTTTCCCTGCCAACCGGCTATCGATCGTTCCCGGATGTTTCTCGAGCCTTTCCCGCAACCCCGACAGGGGCATGTTCAATACGGGAACTCCGTCAATCGCGAGGCCGGGATATTCTGTCAAAAAAATAAGCTTGGATGCCCGCAAGGAGACTGCCAAGTACGCCGCCAGCGGGTCCGAATTCACCCGTAAAGGTCGTCCATCACGGGCGTGGGAGATCGGGCTGACCACCGGCAAAACATCCTCGCCCAACAACCTCTCAAATAAACCGGTATCGACCCGGTCAACTTTGCCTGCGTTCATCTGATCACTGCCACGCAGAATTCCCACTTCGGTCGAGCGAACCGCGTTCGTAAACGCGTAGGTCATTCCGGTCGCCGAAAGCGCGCCCGCCAAGCGATTACCCACCGCCGCATTTGAGCGCAGCGCCAGGTCCAAAGTAACCCCGTCAACCGGACCGTCCCCTCCCGGGAAATCCACATCGATCCCCTCAGTCTCTCCGAGTGTCCGAATCTGGTAACCAATTCCATGCACCAGAACAACCCGGATGTTCAGGTTGCGCAGAACCGCGATGTCGAGGAGAACGTTTTCGAGCGCATCGCTCGCAATCATCGCACCATCAATTCCGACCACAAAGGTCTGCCCCCGAAACATCGGAACGTATTCGAGAATCCCCCGCAAATCGGAGGGCTTGATCGGATTCGAGGATGACATTGTTTAAAGAAGCCTTTTCGGCAAAAAAAACGGCCAATCCTCACCGTGGAGGAACCTCACACGGAAGTCATCCCCCAATTTTGACCAATCCATCACCCGCGCCAACCGAACCGGCTGCCCCGGACGGCATCAGAGCGAGCGGAGAATCTCGATAATCGGAAGGAACAATGCGATCACGATGAACCCGACCACTAGCGCGAGAAAGACAATCATCACCGGCTCAATAATTGAGGTGATACTTCCGACCGCGTTGTCGACGTCCTCGTCGTAAGTATCTGCTACCCGGTTCAACATTTCCGGTAATTCTCCGGTCTCCTCACCCACTTCGATCATACTGACCACCATGTCCGGGAAGACTGACTCGTTTTCCAGCGGATTGGAGACTGAATTACCGTCCCGCACCTGATCATGGACCCGGTCGAGCGCATCGCTGAAACGGGAATTCGACATAACGTCCCGCGAGATTGTCAAAGCCTCCAGAATCGGGACCCCACTGGCAAGAAGCGTTCCGAGTGTCCGGGAAAACCGTCCGACATTGACCTTCGAAACCATATCTCCGACTTTTGGTAACCCGAGATAAATTCGATCAAGAAACCGCTTCCCAGGGCCGGACTTCGAAGCCATTTTAAATCCATACCAGCCCAATCCGACCAACGCCAGTGCAATGTACCAGTAGGACTGAATGAACTCCGAAACCGCCATAACCGCCTGGGTCGGCCCGGGAAGTGCCTTCCCTTTCAACATGTCCTGAAAGATCGCCTCGAACCGCGGCACCACCACAATCATCAGCAAAACCACGATCGATACCGCAACGACAACCACGACTGCCGGATAAACGAGGGCTGACTTGACCTTCTTCCGCATCCGTTGCGACTTCTCCATAAAAGTTGCCAATCGATCCATGACCACGTCAAGAACCCCGCCAGCCTCTCCCGCTCGGACCATATTCACATAGAGTTTGTCAAAGATTTTTGGATACTGCAACAATCCGTCGGAGAGAGAGTTCCCGCTCCGGACGTTGTCCGCAAGTGCCGCGATCACCGTTTTGAACCGCTCGTTCTGCTCCTGCCGCTCCATCACCTCGAGGCTCCGAACCAAAGGAACCGAAGACTTCAGCAGGGTCGACACCTGTCGTGTGAATAAAGTAATTTCGTCCGAAGTCGCGATCTTCGAAAACGGCAAATAAATCTTCCCACCGGACTTCTTCGCCTTCGAGCCATCCGACTTCGTCCCGGCGGTAGCCCCGCTCCCACCTGCCAACGCCTTAACCCGCGTCGGCATCAAGCCCATCGCGGAAATCTTGACGTTGGCATCGTCGGCCGAATCAGCTTCCAGCTTTCCTTTTTTCTCCTTACCGGAGGCATCGATAGCAGTGTATTGAAATTGGGGCATATTGTCAGGAGTTAGAGATGAAAGAATCGAATCGAGCAACTGGGATCAAGTGTATTTTAAAACTTCTTCAATCGTCGTGTTACCGTCAAAAATCGAACGAAGGCCATCCTCTCGCAAGGGACGCATCCCCTGCTCAATCGCTTTCTGACGCAGGACCAGACCAGGCGATCTCTGGTTAATTAACGTTCGCAGACCGTCCGTCACGTTAATCATCTCAAACAAGCCAATCCGCCCGGCATACCCCGTGCGGTTGCAAAGCGCGCAACCCGCCCCGAAATAAAAGGACTTGTCGGCGACCTCCAGAGGATCCGCCCCAAGCATGTCGATCATCTCGGGTGTCGGTTCGAACTCTTTCCGACAACCATGGCAGATTCGACGAACCAGACGCTGAGCCAAAACCGCCTCCAGCGAGGCCGAGATCAAAAAGGGCTCCAGCCCCATATCGATCAGACGCGTCACTGCCCCGGCCGCATCATTCGTGTGCAACGTGCTCAAGACCACGTGCCCGGTCAGCGAGGCCTGTACCGCAATCTGCGCCGTCTCGATGTCACGAATCTCCCCCACCATGATTTTGTCCGGGTCCTGACGGAGGAACGCCCGCAATGCCCGCGCAAAATCCAGCCCGACCTGGTGGTTAACAGCCACCTGCATGATTCCCTCGATCTCATATTCGACCGGATCCTCCGCCGTCAGGATCTTCGAATCGATCGTATTGACCTCCCTCAATGCCGAGTAAAGCGTTGTTGTCTTGCCACTACCCGTCGGCCCCGTCACGATAAAAATTCCATTTGGACGACGCACCACCTCGCGGATACCCTTGATAATATCCTCCGGCATCGAGAGGGCTTCGAGATCGAGATTCACGACAGTCTTGTCGAGGACCCGCAGAACCACGCTCTCCCCAAACTGGGTCGGCAGGGTCGAGACCCGCAGGTCAACCGGTCGGCCCGAAATCGTCATTTTAATCCTCCCGTCCTGCGGAACCCGCTTCTCCGCGATGTTTAGGTTGGCGATCACTTTCAACCGCGAGATCACCGGGACCGCCAGCTTCCGCGGGGGAGGTGCCATCTCGTAGAGCGCTCCATCGATCCGGTAACGAATCTTGAACTGTTCCTCAAAGGGCTCGAAGTGGATATCGGAAGCCTTGTCGTGAATGGCCTGTTGCAGGATAAGATTAACAAAGCGGATGATCGGGGTTTGGTTGGCCGCATCCGCCAATTCCGCCTCGGAAAGGTCATCCGCATTGTCTGCCCCCTCCGCATCGAGCTCCAACTCCGACAGGAGGTCATCGACCGAAGTCTCCTCCGTTCCATACGTTGACGCCACGAGGGCCCCAACACTGTCCGGATCCGCCACCACCAGGTTGATATCCTTCCCAATCGAAAAGGTCAGATCGTCCACGATCGAAAAATTCAGCGGATCGACCGCAAACATCGAGATCGAATTGCCCTCCGCCGAAATCGGAACGACCCCGTACATTCGCGCCAACGCTGGACGGATCAGGTTCTTCTCCGATTCTCCTACCTGCGGCGGAACGTCCCGCACATAGGTCGAGCCGATCATCTCGGCGAGGGACTCCAGCAAATCTTCGCGCGACAGGAGTTCGTTGTCGATCGCGATTGCCGCGACCGATTTGCCGGTTGTCGAGGCCTCTTCCCGAACCGCTCCGAGCTGCTCATCGGAAACGGCTTCGGAGCTGCGGAGTAGGTCGATAATGGTTTCGTTGTGGTCTTCGAACATGGGGAAACAAATTAAATGGGTTATATCTTACGAGGTTAGCGTCAGCTTTCGATCCGGAATCCCGCATTGACTAATTTGTCACGCATCGCGGTCGGATCCTGTGATCGGGCGAGGGCCTCGTGCGGCAGGATCTGACGGGTATTCACCAATGCCATCATGTGCTGGTCGAGGGTGATCATTCCCAGCTTTGCCCCCGTCTGAATATCCGAGGTAATCCGGAACGTTTTGTTCTCCCGGATCAACTGCGCAATCGAGGTCGTCGTGATCATGATCTCAAAGGCCGCGATCCGACCGCCACCGACCTTCGGGATCAGTGCCTGCGAGATAACCGCCACCATCGACGATGCCAGCTGGGTCCGGATCTGGTCCTTGGTGTGGGAGGGAAACGCATCGACAATCCGGTCAACCGTCCGCGCCGCTCCCGTCGTGTGGAGTGTCGCGAAGACGAGGTGCCCTGTCTCCGCCGCCGTTACCGCCGCCTCGATCGTCTCGAGATCCCGCATTTCCCCGACCAGAATTACGTCCGGGTCCTGCCGCAGTGCCCCCCGAACCGCGTCCGCAAAGCTCGGCACATCGACCCCGACCTCGCGCTGCGTAATGACACAGTTTTTGTGCGGATGGTAGAATTCGATCGGATCCTCCACCGTGATGACGTGACCATCACGGTGTTCGTTGATCCAGTTGATCATTGATGCAAGTGTCGTCGACTTACCGCTCCCGGTCGGCCCGGTCACCAAAATCAAACCTCGCGGACGGCGCAGGAGATCCTTTATGGCTTCCGGTAATCCAATATCGGCGAGACTGAAAATATCGTTCGGAATCTGTCGCAGGACCATCGCGAAATGCCCTTTCGACCGGAAAGCCGATACCCGGAACCGCGCTCGATCCGCTAACGCAAAACCAAAATCGGTCCCTCCGCGGGTCTTGATCTGCTGCTGATGCTGCTCCGAGGTGACGGCCTGCATCAGAGCTTCGGTGTCCTCCGGTTTCAGTTCCGGACCGTTTACTGGCGTCATATCCCCATGGATACGAAAAGTCGGCGGATTCCCGACGTGAATATGGAGATCGGATGCCCCTTCCTCGATCATCAGATCGAGCAGCTCGTTCATGTCATAGTCCATCTTCAATCACCCATTCTCAATCGTTCACGACCGTTGCCCGGATGACCTCTTCGGCTGTCGTCATCCCCGCCAGAACCTTACGGATGCCATCCTCCCGCATTGTCCGCATCCCGAGATCCCGCGCCTTGTCCCGTATCTCCACGAGGGTTCGCCCCTCATAGATCAACTGGGCCATTTCTTCGTTGACTTGAAAAATTTCGAAGACCCCAAACCGACCCCGGAAACCCGTTCCACCGCAATTTGCACATCCCGCACCCTTCGCGAAACTCGCCGATTCCGGATCGATCTCTGCGAGATTGAGCGCCTCTATCTCCCAGTGCTCGGGGGTGTGCGGCTGCTTGCACTTCGGACAAATCCGGCGCACCAACCGCTGCGCCAGAACCGCCCTCAGTGAGGCCGAAACCAAAAACGGTTTCACCCCGATGTCGACCAAGCGGGTTACCGCGCTGGGAGCATCGTTGGTGTGGAGGGTTGAAAAGACCATGTGGCCCGTCAGCGAGGCGTTGATCGCGATCTCTGCCGTCTCGAGGTCACGGATCTCTCCCACCATGATGATGTTTGGCGCCTGCCGCAACATCGCCCGGAGCGCTGCCGAAAAGGTCATACCGACCTCGCGTCGTACCTGCACCTGATTGACCCCGGCCAACTCGTACTCGACGGGGTCCTCCACTGTGATGATCTTTGTGTCCGGCCGGTTAATGAAATTAAGAGCCGAATACAAGGTGGTCGATTTGCCGCTCCCGGTTGGCCCCGTCACCAGAAACACCCCGTCTGCACCCGTGATCACACGCTCGAAAACAGTCTGATCGTCGCTGAAGAATCCGAGTTGGGGCAACCCCAGTTGCAGTCCCTCCTTATCGAGAATCCGCATGACGATACTTTCCCCAAAGGATGTCGGCAGAGACGATACCCGAAGATCGATCTCCTTCGCCGCCGTCTTCACCTTAATGCGTCCGTCCTGCGGAACCCGTTTCTCCGCAATACTGATGTCCGCCATCAACTTCAAGCGGGTCAGAATCGAGGGCTGCAATCGCTTTGGCGGGGATTCGGTCTCGTGCAGAACCCCGTCAATCCGGAACCGGACCCGGAAACGCTTCTCGAGCGGTTCCATGTGAATGTCCGATGCCCGCCGCTTGATCGCATCGGTGATCACGTGCTGGACATAGCGGATGATCGGTCCATCCTCCGCGCTTCCCGATCCGCGCTCGATGCCTTCAATGTCCGCCGTGATGTTCTCATCCAGATCTTCCTCGTCAAAGACCCGCGCCGCATGTTCGCTCGCCACGTTCGCATACGCCTCGCGGATCTTCTCCAAAATCGCCGTCGGCGTTGCCAGAAACGGTGTCACCGTCCGTCGGGTCTGGGTGCCAATCAAATCGGTCAGATCGACGTCGAGCGGGTCACTGATTGCGACCTGAATCTCATTTTCGTCCAACTCAAGCGGGAAGACGTTTCGCTTCTCGACAACTTCAAAGGGTATCGAACGCAACACCTCATCCGGTGGATTAACGAGGCTGAGGTCGACCACCTCCATATTGAATTCTTTCGAGAGCAGAACAATGATGTCCTCATCAGTACAGTATCCTCGCTCCTCCAACAGGGCCAGTGCCGCTGAGGCCTCATCCTCATCCGGGCGCGTCTCGGCAGCCTCGGCCCGGGCAACCTCCACCGTTTCGGCAGTGATCGCCCCATTGTCTACGAGTAGTTGAAGTACGAAATCGTCAGCAGAGGTCACAGGAATAGGTGATTAGGCATCTCCGGTGACATCCGCAAGCTTTCACTGCGAGAAAGGTTGTTAAACAGTTGTCCCTATTTCCCAATCTACCGAATCTGCGCTTGTCGCCAAACCAAAGACTGTTCATCAATTTACGAATGGCTTCTACCGACCCCGTCACAACTACGTTTGGTGTCCTCTTTGATTGGGACGGCGTTGTTGTGGACTCATCTCCACTCCATCAGGAGAGTTGGAAGATTCTCGCCCACGAGGTTGACTTGCCGCTGACCCCAGCTCAGTTCACCGCCAGCTTCGGACGGGTAAATCGCGAGATCATTCCCGATATCTTCGGCTGGACCGACGATCCCGAACGGGTCGAACAGCTCGGCCGCCGCAAGGAGGAGATCTACCGCGAACTCATCGTCAGGAAAAGCCTCAACCCCCTTCCCGGGATACCCAAGCTGCTCAATGCCCTCCGCAGCGCCAATGTCCCCTGCGTCGTTTGCACGTCGACCGAGCGCAAAAATATCGAGGTCAGCCTTGAGGTCCTCGGTTTCACCGACTTTTTCGTCGCCACTATTGCCAGTGACAACGTCACCCGCGGAAAACCCGATCCCGAGGTCTTCCTAAAGGGTGCCGAGGTTTGCGGTCTTCCCCCCACCTCCTGCGTTGTCCTCGAGGACAGTCGCCACGGTCTTCTTGCTGCCCGGAATGCTGGTATTCCCTCGATCGGTGTCGTTGGCACCCATCCCGCCGCCGAACTCGAAGACCTCGCCACCATCGTCGCACCCAACCTCGAGGTCGTTTCGATCGCGACCTTCCATCGTCTCCTCGAGTTTGCCACCCGCAAGGATGACCACCCGGGGCTTCCCCGGCCCCCTTCAAAGCCGCACTGATTGTTAGGGTCAGCCCTTCTCTTCCGGATCGTTCAGCACCAACACCGAGAATGTCTTCAGCTCGCCGCTGCGATCCACCGTCAAGCTAATCGTTTCTCCAATCTTCGAGTAAAAAAAACGGGTTCGAAGATCCCCAACATCGCGAATCGTTTCTCCATCAAGGCTGACCAACCGGTCACCAATCCGAATACCAGCCGCAACCGCTCCACCGCCCTCGTCGAGGGTATCGACGAACAGGCCGACACCGTTCCCGTCGAAAGTTCGTTGCTCCACGCCAATGCCGATCCACCCGTATCCGACTCCTCCCTCCCGCCGGAGGGCATCCCGCACCCGCATGACCGCCTTTGCCGGTAAAATGTAGCTTGAATTTACCTCCGGCAAAGAGGCTATCAGTACCCCCACAAATCGTCCCTCCAGATCGAAGACCGGAGATCCCCCTTCACCCGGATTCGCCGGGATTGACGCCCTCAGGTACCGCGTCGGGAAAATCTTCGATCCAAACCGGCTCTCGAGGCCGGATATCAAACCAATCGAGGGGGCGGGATCGAATTCGAGTGCACAGGAAATGGACACCACAAACGACCCGATTCGAGGCAAACCGGAATCGGTCAGCGGCACAAAATCAATCTCCGGCGGCTTCTCAACTGCCTCCAAAAGTGCCAGGTTGGTCACCGGATCCACCCCCAACAACCTCGCCTCGTAGGTCCGACCCTTGTATTCGTAGCGCAGGCGCTCCGCATTTTCGACCACCCGGTAGGTCGCCAGTATCGTCCCATCGGCACTCGCAAAAAAACCGCTTCCGACCCGCAACGTCCACTGGGTCTCGCCAGTTTCACTGGTTTCTCTCAAACCCGCCTTTACCCGGACTACGTTATCCCACCGAAGGTCATAGATCTCGACGAGGCGATCCTGCAGGCCCAGATATCCATCTGCCGCAGCTAACGTAAACCCTGAAAACAGCACCAGGACAACCAATCCAGGAGAGGTCGAATACCTTCCGAACATCTTCAGTTCGCGAAAAAGGCCGCTTCAAAACCGGAGGCCTCGTGATAGTCACCGCTTGAATAGGTGTCGGTCACGAACTGCATCTCGCTGGCATTGAAATCCGTTTCCCTCTCAAACCTGAATCCGTCTGCCTGACCCGCCAACGGCATGATGTCAGCCCGCGATTCCGTCACCCCTGATTCGATGACCTCGACCACAAAGCGGGTTTCCCCCATTTCCATCAAATCCGTTGCCGAATCCGGCCCCGGTGCCGATGCTTTGCTCGCCACCTCTTCTGCCCAAACGCCGCTGAAATCCTCACGGCTTTCTATCGTGCCAAGCGAAATCAGCGCCAACATTGCTGCCGCCGACCCCGAAACGATTGGCCAGGCACCGGAGAACATCGCCAATAATCCGGTCACAAATCGACGCCGAGGCACCGGCTCAACCATTCGACGGACTATCTCCCGACGAAGGTCATCCTGAAACCCATCCCAGAACTCCGGCGAAGGACGCTCCGAACGTTTTAGACGAAGCAGCTCTTCGACATCCCTGCGGATCGGCTCGTCAGATTTTGGTGATTCCATCAAATTTAAGCGTTGAGGTAGGGTAAAAGGTAAGTCCTCAGGTGCTGTTTGGCGTAGTGGAGCCGCGAACGCACGGTCCCAACCGACACCCCGAGAATGTCTGAAATCTCCTCGTGGGAGAGATTCTCTATTTCGAAAAGCACCGTCACGATCCTATGCTTAGGAGACAGCTTTTGTAGCGCTTCGTTCAATTTTTCTTGAAGCTCCCGTAACAGGACAGGCTTCTCAGTTCCGTCCGACCTCGTCGCCAGCTCGTTCATCAGCTCTGGCGAAGCATTTTCATCCATCTCGTCAAAACTGAAAAACCGGCGCAACCGACGCTTCCGAAGGGCACTCAGCGTCGTATTCACCGCAATCCGATACAACCAGGTGTAAAAGTTGGCTTGTCCCCGGAATTTGCCGATCGACTGAAATGCCTTGATGAAGGATTCCTGCGTCAAATCCGCCGCATCCTCCCGGTTCGAGGTCAGGTGATAGACCGTCCCGTAAATGCGCTCGCGATATTTGCGCACCAGCTCGTCGAAGCTCGCCAAATCACCGTCCCGAACCTTTTCAACCAGGCGGAGATCCGCCGACCGAATCGCTTCGCGCTCTTCGATCAGTTCTGTCGTCAGTTCTCCCGCCCGAATCGTCATGGTTCACAGGTAATCCCGACTTCTTCCCGACCGCAAGGCAAAATCGATTCCTTCACTCTTGACCTTCGCTTCCGCGCGGGACTTCACTGAACGGCTACCGAATTCAGACTGTGGCAAAAGAAACCGACACACCCGCCCCGCTCGCCGAGGAAGAACACTTCGACGAACAGCTTAACGACGAACTCTACCAATACCTCCGCGATAACCGGAAGTTTATTGCCATTATCGTCTTCGTCATTGCCGGTGGGGCCGCCCTTTTTCTGGCAACGAAATACACGCGGCAACAGAAACTCGCCGACATGCGCACTAACTTTGCCGAGGCCGCCCACAGCGGTGACTTCGCCGGATTCTTCGATGCATACGAATCCACCCCACTAGGCTCGGTCGCCGGTCTCCGCTCCGCCCGAGAGGCCCTCGATTCCGGGGACTACGAGACATCCGCCCGTCTCTACGAGAAAATCGAGACTGGCCTCACCCGAACCCCCCTTCAGGGTCTCGGTCAAATCGGACGGGGTACCGCCATCGCCCGCTCCGGTGATACCGCGTTTGCCGAATCCGCCTTCCGTCGGGTTCTCGAAGACAGGCAGGCCTACGAATCCGTCCGCGCCCTCGCCGCTTTTCAAATCGGTCTGCTCGGGGTCGAAACCGGAAACACGGCCTGGATCGAGGAGGCCGAAGCCCGGCTTACAACCCTCTTCGGCGGTGAAACCTATCTCGAGCGTCTCCGCACCCTTCGCGGCTGGAAACCCGCTCCCCTCGCAGGTTCTCAGTAAACAACCTTGTTCAGAGGGTACTCGATAATCCCCTCGGCACCCGCCGCTTTCAGGGCCGGGATCATCTCCCGAACCACCTTTTCGTCGACAATCGTATCAATCGCCACCCAGGCCTCGTCGGTCAGGCGATTCACCGTCGGATTGCGCAGGGCTGGTAGTTGTCTCAGTAGTCCCTCGAGATTTTCCCGCAGAATGTTCAACTTCAGCCCCACTTTGCCTTCGGCCTGGAGGGCCGCTTGCAGCAGCAGCGCAATGTTTTCTATCTTCCGCCGCTTCTCCGGCCTTCCCCAACTTTCGCGGTTCGCGATCAGCTTTGTGTTCGTGTAAAGCAGCGTATCCACGATCCGGAGCTTGTTCGCCCGCAGGGAACTGCCCGTCTCCGTCAGATCCACAATCGCGTCCACGAGGTCAGGAACCTTGACCTCTGTCGCCCCCCAGGAAAACTCCACCCTCGCGCGCACCCCCCGCTCGGTTAGAAAGGCCTCCGTCAAATTCACCACCTCCGTCGCGATCCGCTTCCCCTCGAGGTCCTTGACCGTCTTGACCGGCGAATCCTCCGGTACCGCGAGGATCCAACGGGACTGCACACTCGACGCCCTCGAATATACAAGGTCGCAAACCTCAACCACATCCGAACGGTTCTCCCGAACCCAGTCCAGACCGGTGAGACCACAGTCGAAAAAACCCTGCTCGACATATCGGCTCACCTCCTGCGCCCGCACAAATACACCACCCAGCTCGGGATCATCGACCACCGCACGGTAGGAACGGGACCCTTTCGTTATCCGATAGCCTGCGTTCTTGAACAGGCGAATCGTCGCGTCTTCGAGGCTTCCCTTTGGAAAACCAATGTTCAACAGAGGTTGATCACTCATCCAACCGTGGAATCGTTCCCCCGCCGAAATGACAAGCAGATTTTACTTTTTACATTTCGGGAGTTTTCCCATATTACCACTTGGTATTTAGGAAATTAGATGGAATCCAACGACAACTCAAAGCCCCTCATCCTCGTTATCGAGGATAATCCTGACCTTCGAAGAAGTGTCTGCCAACACCTTGAACATGCCGGAATGGTTCCCCAGGGATTCGACCGGGGTTCCAAGGCAATCGAGTTTATGGCCAACCGCTATGTCAACCTGGTCCTGCTCGACATCAACCTTCCCGATTTTAACGGCTTTGACCTGATTCGGGAAATCCGCGCCTCTGAGACCCCTCCCCCCGTCATCTTCATGACCGGTCTCAACAACGAACTCAGCAAAGTTCGCGGCTTTGAAAACGGTGCCGACGATTATGTTACCAAACCTTTCAGCAACGCCGAACTGATCGCGCGGATCAAGGCTGTCCTCCGGCGATCCGAGACCGCTTACGATGCCCGCATCGCTGCCAACACCAAAATCGGGGATGACCCGTTTACCTTCTGCGATGCCCGTGTCAACCCCGCCCGGCTCGAGATTGAATACCCCAATGGTCATGTCGAATCGATTGGCCGCAAAGAGATCGGGGTCCTTTCCATCCTCGTCCACAACGTCAATCAGATCATTTCCCGGCGGACCATGATCCATGCTGTCTGGGGGCCCCACGCCGATGTCAAGAGTCGCTCTCTCGACCAGTATGTCGTCAAGATCCGGGAACGTTTCAAATTGCAGAACTGCTCAACCGATTCCTTTCGGACCATCCACGGGGTCGGCTACATTTACGACCGCTGAGGCCGACGGCGGGATCCCTCGGTCTCTCATCAGCACACACCACGCCTCCGGATCGTAAAAAACTCCTCAAAGACAACTCGCCATCCGGCGGGATTGCCGATAACCCGATAAACCATGCTCATTGCCCAGGTTTCAACCGGCGAACAACTCCTGAACCTCTGGAAATACGTCGTTCCCCTGCTTCTGGCGGGCGGCATCTCCCTCGTTCTGGTCCGCTCGATGATTACCCTCGCGCCTCGGTTCGGGATGATCGACCAACCCGACGAACGTCGTATCCACAAAAAACCAATTCCGCGCGCCGGCGGTGTCGGGGTCTTTCTCGCGTTCCATCTCACCTTCCTCCTCGTGAACCTTATTTTTGGTGATAACTACCGGGGGAATCTAAACTTTGAATGGTGGCTGGTCTTCCTACCGGCATCGCTCGTCCTTTTCGTCACTGGTATCATCGATGATCGGCGCGGGATCTCTCCCCTCGTCAAACTGGCAGCGCAAATTGCCGCCGCCTCTGTCCTCTACCAGTTTTCCGAAGAGAACTTCGGGAGGGTTCTCGGGGCCGATCTCCCCTCCTGGATGAACTACGGACTGACCGTTTTTTGGTGTGTTGCCCTCATTAACGCTTTTAACCTCATCGATGGTCTCGACGGACTTTGTGCCGGGCTCGCGATCATCTCCAGTGCCGGGATGGCGGCCGCCTTTCTTTTTCGCGGGATGCCGCAGGAAACCATTGTCCTCATCGTCCTGATCGGATCGGCCCTCGGATTCCTCCGCTACAACTTCCATCCCGCCCGAATTTTCCTCGGCGATACCGGCTCGATGTTTATCGGGTTTACCCTCGCTGCGATCTCCCTCGAATCCGGTGGTAAATCGACCCTCCTCGTCAGTCTCGGGATCCCTTTCATTGCCGCCGGTATTCCCATTATGGACACTTGCCTCGCTATTTGGCGGCGCTCCGTCCGACGCATCGTCGCCCGCATCAGCGGTTCCGGGCAGATGACCAGGGTTATGGGGGCCGACCGCGACCATCTCCACCACCGGCTTCTCGATGCCGGACTCAACCAGCGAAAGGTCGCCTATTTGCTCTACGTCGCCAATATCGTTCTCGTCGCCCTCGGGCTGATGTGGATTTTCAGTTCACAGTGGTCTCTCGCCTTCTTTCTGATCATGCTTGCGATGACGATTTATGTCATCATTCGACATGTCGTTCATATTGAACTTTGGGATACCGGCATCCTCCTTGCCAGCGGGGTGCGCCGCCCGGGACGGAAACTCATCGGGCAGCTCAGTTACCCCGCCTTTGACCTTGTCTGGCTCATCATCGCTTTCTACTCCGCGATTCTCCTCGCCGATATCGAGACCTTTGAAAGCCTCCGCTTTCGAAAATATCTCTCCATCCTCCCCCTCTGGATCCTCCCGGTCCTCACCCTCCTGATGGTCACCAACACCTACGCCCGCATCTGGAGACTGGCGGTCTTTCGGGATTTTCTCACCCTTGTGACCGCCGTCGTTTTCGGGGTCATTATTCCTTTCAGCATTTCCAACGCCCTCGCCCTTGCCTTCACGATCGAAAACCTCCAGTTCGCGATCTTTTACACAGTCATCGCATTCGCCGGGATGGTCAGTTTCCGGGCCAGCCGCCACATGTTCCGGGAATGGGTCGCCACCGCCGTCAAAGACCGGAAAACCGCCAACCGTTACGAGACCCGCAATGTCCTGATTTACGGTGCCGGGGACCGCGGTCTTCTCTTTGTCCGTGACTGGATGATGGTCCATCCCGAGGAAATGGCCCGCAACCGTATCGTCGGGTTTGTCGATGACGATCCCGCTCTCCGCAAGCGCTACCTTTCCGGGCACAAGATTCACGGAACCGGGACCGAACTGGAACACTTGATCGACCAACTCGGGGTCGACACAGTCGTTCTCTGTTGCCACCTCATCCCCGATGCTGCCGACCGCCTGATCCGAATCTGCCGCGCCTACTCCCTCACCCTCCGCGAATGGAACCGCCAACAACACACCCTTCTCGACCGCGGCACCGATCCCGCCGAACTGCGGAAGATTCCTTCCAGGCTCCATCCCTCCAAAGCCGCCTTCCCTGCCGATCCGGAATCTGATGAACGATCCTAGACTATTCCTGTCCCCGCCCTGCGTCGATGCCGCCGAGGCCGATGCAGCTGCCGAGGCCGTCCGCTCGGGCTGGGTTGCTCCCGTCGGGCCGGATCTCCGGGCTTTCGAATCCGATCTCGAATCCTTTCTCGGCCATCGGGTCCACGCCGTCGCGCTTTCCAGCGGCACCGCCGCCCTTCACCTTGCGCTCCTCACCGCCGGGGTTCAACCGGGTGACGCCGTCCCCGTCTCAACCTTCAGTTTTGTCGCCAGCGCCAATGCCATCCGCTACTGCGGGGCCGAACCCATCTTCATCGACAGCCATCCCGAAACCTGGAACATGGACCCCGGTTGTCTGATCGAGGCTCTCCGTGATTGCCATCACCGGGGACAACGGATCGGCGCGGTTGTCTTCGTTGACCTCTTCGGATCCTGCGCGGGCATCGGCGATATCGTTTCCATCTGCCAGCGTCAGTCGATTCCGCTGATCGAAGATGCCGCCGAATCCGTCGGTTCGTCTCTCCACCGTCAACCCGCCGGAACTTTCGGCCAGTCCGCCGTTTTCTCCTTCAACGGAAACAAGATTCTCACCACCGGCGGGGGCGGGATGTTTCTCTCCGCCAATCCCGAAACTGCCGATCAGGTCCGCCATCTATCCACCCAGGCCCGCGAACCGGCCATCCATTACGAGCACATCGAGATCGGTTACAACTATCGCATGAGCAATATTCTCGCCGCGATCGGACGGGTTCAACTTTCCAAACTCGGTCGCTTCATTCAACGCCGTCGGGAAATCCGCTCAATCTACGAAAACCTTCTTTCCGCCTACCCCGGGATCCACTTCAACCCGATACCCCCCGGCGAAGACGGAACCAACCACTGGCTAACCATCGCCATCCTGCCCTCCCCCCAAGCTGCCACCGACCTCGTCCACGCCGCCACCGGGGCCAATGTCGAGGTTCGTCCAGTCTGGAAACCTCTCCACCTTCAGCCCGCCTACCACGGTTCGCGGACGTTTCTGAACGGAACCGCCCAATCCGCCTTTGACCACTCGGTTTGTCTCCCCTCCGGCAGCGGGATGTCCGATTCCGACTGCCAACGGGTTGCCGAGCTCTTCGCCGGTTGCCACTCACCCGCGAAAAACCGATGAATCCCACTCCGAGATTAATCCCATCCGTCCTTCCCAGACTCGTCGCGCTCGGGCTGGGCTACGCCTTCCTCACCACTGCCAGTTTCCTCCTCGCCTACCAACTTCGCTTCGATTTCGAGGTTCCCCCGCAGTTCGCTGCCACCGTCCCGAACTTCCTTGTCTGGGCAATTCCGATTCGGCTCATCGTTCTTTTCGCGTTCCGCCAATTTCATTTTGTCCTCCGAACTTTCAGCGCAACCGAACTCCCCCGACTGATCCTCGCCACCGGCCTTTCCACCGCCATCTTTCTCGCCGTCCGGATCTTTGCCGGGGTCGAGATTTCCCCGCCCCGCGGCGTTCTCGCGATCGAGGGAATTCTCTTTGTCGGTCTCGTCAGCAGCACCCGCCTAACCCTCCGGGAATTCCCTTTCTGGTTCGGACGGCAAAAACGGGATCAGCGGGCTGTTGTCCTCATTGGTGCCGGCAATGCCGGCGAACAACTCCTCGAACAGTTTCGGCGCGACAGTCATGCCGCCAATCGGGTGATTGCTTTCTTCGACGACAACCCTGATCTCCACCGGAAAACCGTTCGCGGAGTCCGCGTTCACTCCCCGATTGAAGCCCTCGAACCATTCACCCTCACCCACACCATCGATCAGGTCATCGTTGCGATGCCCTCCGCCCCCGTCGAACGGATCCGCGAGGTCGTCAACCTCTGCCGTTCCCTCGGAATCGACTGCGTTCGAATCCCCTCCCTCGTCGACATCCTCACTGGCAAGGAACGCATCGACAAAATCAGCAAGTTTCAGCCCGAGGACTTTCTGAACCGTCAACCCGTCGCGATCGATCCCGCCACCCTCAGCCGATTCGCTGCCCGGAAACATTTTCTCGTCACCGGCGCGGGCGGGAGCATCGGGAGCGAGATCTGCCGCCAGTTGATCGCCCTCGGTGCCGCCCGCATTATCGCCGTCGATCGCTCCGAGCACGCCATTTTCAATCTCACCCACGGCATTCCCCGCGATGTCCTCCAGCCCCATATCGCCGACATTTCCCGTCCCGGGATCCTCGAACCGATCCTCCGCTCGAATCCGGTCCACACCTGTTTTCACGCCGCCGCTTACAAACACGTCCCTCTCATGGAGGATCACCCCCTCGAGGCTTTTGAGAATAACTGTATAGGAACATTTAATACAATTGATTCCTGCGAACGGACCGGTGTCGAAAGATTTTGTTTCATATCCACCGACAAGGTCGTCGCCCCCGCGAACGTCATGGGCCTGACCAAAAAGATCAGCGAAGATCTCATCATCAACCGTCGCAACGGCATCCGGACCTGCGCCGTCCGATTCGGGAACGTCCTCGATTCCTCCGGCAGCGTCATTCCGATCTTCAAAAAACAGATTGCCGCAGGCGGTCCCGTCACCGTGACCGATCCCGCCGTCACCCGCTACTTTATGACCATCCCGGAGGCTGTTGGGCTTGTCCTCAATGCCACCGCCTTCGACGAATCCGCCGCTGTCTATGTTCTCGAAATGGGCGAACCCGTCTCGATCGAAGAACTTGCCCGCGCCTTTATCGAGGCCCACGGTCTTCGCCCCGATATCGACATTCCGATCACCTACACCGGACTCCGCCCCGGCGAAAAGCTTCACGAGGCCCTTCACCTCCCGGTTGAACAGCTCCTCCCAACCGACCATCCGAAGATCCGTCGGATTCAAACCGCCCTCCATACCCCACTCACTCTCCCTCCCGCCGATTGGGCCGACTGGCTCCGGCAGATCCGCAACACCCCGGCCGAACCAACCGCCCTCCGCAGCATCCTTTTCGAAACCTTCGCAAACCCCACTACGACCGCTCCATGACCGTTCGAGTGGCCCTTGAGGCCTTCCTTCGTGATCTCGAATCCGTCCGCCGGTGCTCGCCCCACACCGTCCGCAACTACCGCCACGCCGTTACCGTCTTCGCCCGCGAACACCTCGGCGATGACTGGCTGGACGCCCCCCTTGCAGAGCTTGAACCAACCCCCCGTTCCCTTCGTTCCTTTCTCGTCGAACAGCAACGAAACCTTTCCCGTCGCACCGTCCACAACCGCTTTTCCGGTCTTCGCACGTTTTACGATTACCTCCGCCGGAAGGGACAGGTTACCCACAACCCATTTGCCAACCTGACCCTCCCCAAACTGGAAAAAGGCCTCCCCGTCTTTCTCACCGAATCCCAGATGCGGCGCTTTCTCGAGGGACCGCTCGACCGTCTGAAGGCGTCCCTGATCCCCCCGCGGGAAAGTGTCCGCGATTGCCTCATCCTCGAGACCCTCTACGGTGGCGGACTCCGGGTCAGCGAACTGGCCTCCCTCACCCCCGGCAACCTCGACCTCCCCGAAGGACTTGCCCGGGTTCTCGGCAAGGGGCGCAAGGAACGCCTCTGCCCCCTCGGACGACCCGCCACCGAACTCGCGCGTCAATGGATCGAGTACCTCCGCGGTCCATATCCACCCGATCACCCCCTTCTGACTGAACCCGACGGAAGACCAATCTCAACCCGCAAGATCCAGCGGATTGTCAAAACCTACGTCCAGCACGCCAGCCTTCCCGAAAACATCACCCCGCACAAGATTCGGCACTCCTACGCGACCCACCTTCTCAACCGCGGGGCCGATATCCGATCCGTACAGGAACTCCTCGGACACGCCTCCCTCCAAACCACCCAAATCTACACCCACGTCACCCTCTCCCGCCTGCGCCAGGCCCATCAACAAGCCCACCCGCGCGCCTAGCCCCGTTTCGCGCCACCCGCAACGCCAGCGCAATACAGGCTGTCCCCACCGCAAAGAGAAGCCAGTCCGGTCGGCGATCATCGAACACCAGGGCCAGAATCACCCCGAGCGGTACCACCAGATTGTTCGCCACCGCCAACGTCGCCGTCGAAACCCGGCTCGCCCCATAGTTCCACCCAAAGAATCCCCATCCTGACGCCACTACCCCGAGGTAAATAATCACCAGAACCTGCCTCCCCTCCGGCAGGATCAAATCCGTCCCCGTCCCCGCTCTCGCCAGCACAAAACAACCCGCGACCAAAAACCCGCCAAGGTAAAGCCATCCGATCGCCTCCCGCTCAACCATCTCCGGTCGACGCCGAACCAACTCCCGCCAGGCCAACTGTCCGCCCCCAAAACACAGGTTCGCCACCTGCATCAACAGAAACGCAATCCAGATCGATCCCTCCTCCAGCGGTTGCCCACTCCGCATCACCACCGCCCCAGCGGTCGCCAATACCCCCGCGAGGACTAGACGGCCCAGTCCGCCCGGAACCATCAGTACCCCCAGAAAAGCGATCCACAGCGGTGTAAAGCTCGAGAAAAGCGCCACGATGTAGGCTGGCGCATGGGAGAACGCGCTCAGATAGGCAACATACATCCCCCCGAACTGAACCCCTCCGATCAGCAGCAAGTGCCACCGCGCCGCGTTTCCCGCCCGCCGGTAGCCGACGACTAAAAACGGCAGAAAGCACAAAAAGGCCAGACCCAGCCGCATCGCCGCAACCAGAAAGGGATCAACGCCCCTCAGCGCCGATCCAATTAAGGCAAACGAAAATCCCCAGACCAGCGTTGTCAGGATCAAATAAACCATTTTCGAATCCGCTATCGCACCACCACCGACAAACTGGCCCGCCCCAACCAACAAACCCACTTACCAACGTCGCGGTATCGCGTCAGGATCCGGTAATCCTTTCGTGGTCCCCTCGACCACCACTCGATCTCCACTGTTTCGGAGTCTTCGACCCGCACGCACGCCTCATAGCGATCCTCCCCGCACAGATGCGGCCCAACCGAATCCCACCGCAGCCCCCCTGCCTCCGCCTTCAGATCAACCAGATGCACTTTCTCGCCTCCGGATTTTGTATCCAATATTTGGATACATGATTCACCAGACCACACGAACCGAAAGCATCGCCGAAAGGCAACCCCGGTAGTTCCGACCGCCCCTCCAAATCCTTTCACTGACCACCAGCGACCCGACTCGACCACATCCCACGCCTCTGATCCACAAACCTCCCGCCAGGCCGCGACTCCCGTCCCCCGGCGCCCCCAGGGGAAATCCGGATGGAACGACTCGGATTCAAATGAAAAGGGACTCAATCGGGGTTCAGACATTGCTTGGACGTGAAACAGGAACGGGACCGCGTAGCTCACTCACCCCGCTTCTTTTCGATTCCTGATTGCATACCCTTTCGATTTTGATCGCGATCCCGATTTCAATTCTGGATTCCAATCGCCGAAGTTGGTTACAGTGACTTTCCCGTCGCTTTTCAACCGGATTCTTGCGTAGATTAATTATCCAAAGTAATCGTAAAAACATGAGAGCAGTACCCTTGGCCAAACTTTTCATCTGTCTGGTTACCCTCTTCGGCCCGGTCGTTTCCGTGTTTTCAGGCGAAATCCGAATAGCCGCCGTCGATACCGCCACGGTCTACGAAGAGGGCCCCCGCGACGGAGAACGGGGGCGTCTCTATCTCAACATTGAGGGTACCGAACATGATCCGTATGCTTCTTTCGGTTATGTTGTTTTTGACCCTTCAATCATTGAGGAGGAACTCACGTCCGGTCGCATCATCTCCCTTACCCTCGAACTCACCCACGCCCCCAGCCGTTTCAGCTCAGCTGGCAAGGTTCGGATCTGGCTCGCCCCGTCGCCCTTGATTGTGACCACGGAAATGCGCTTCGACCGCGACGCCACCCCAACCGGTCTCGGACAACAGGTTGGACGACTCATCCCCCTGATCGGAAACTTCGACTACGAACCCGGAACGCCCCCCGGATCAACCTTCTCCTGGAAAATCACCGCGACCGAGACGCTCCTCTCCCAGATCCGTAGCGCGATCAAGGACCGGACCCTCATCCACCTCATCATCACACCAGTCGGAACCGAAGTTGCCGCAACCTTTGCCGGGGCCGACTGGTCAGACCGTGACCGCGGACGGAGTGGTGCCCCCATCCTCGTTGTCAACACCCCCTGACCTCCCTTCTGCCTCGTCACAGACGTGCTTCGAGGTCTCAAACTAAAAAGAATCGGGATCCGGTGAAACCCCTAACACCGGACCCCGAAAGCTCCTCTTCGGAGCCGTGTTCGGATACCCAATCCTACAAACGAACACCCACCAGTAAGCAATCCCCATGCCAACCCGACCCCAAATCGCATATCCCCAAACCGCCACGTTTTTGTCTCACCCAACGACCCAAGGACCCCAGGATTTTCATCCAGGTGCCGAATGAACCTTCATTGCACCGTCCACGACTTCCTTTTCCTCCATCTCTGGATCTCCGGGTCTTGAACCCGATCTACGCGTGGGCGTGATATTTAATTCCCCAGCCCCCCACGCCCCCACTCTTTCACCCCCGAATCCGAAACGTATCCCATCCATCCGCCTCCCGCCCGCAGATCGCCGTCTTCAGGATCGAGGCGGTTTCCGTCAAAGATCGCTCCAGAATCCCTTCATCGTCTTTCACTGATTCTGCCGTGATCGGCTCGCCCGTCCGCACAAACGCCTCCGCCCCCGGCTTCTCCCGCCAGACCACCGCCTTCACCAGTGGCAGGAAAACCGCCCCCGGCACCGTTCGGGCAAACGCCGTCAAGCCCGGCTCGAATTCCGGCCAGGACTCAAAAGGTTCTGTCAACCGTCCGTGCGGATAGATCACGAGGGTCCTCCGCCCCTCCCCACCACGCAACAGACGGGTTGCCGTCAGCAGACCCGCTGCCCGCCCTTTCGGACTCGACCGATCCACCCCGAACACCCCGGTGTATTTGAAAAACCAATACCGATTCAGATTTGCCGCGTCCATCATCACCCGGTAATCCATCCGAAAGCGGGTGAACAGGGCGATTTCCAGAAGACCGTCCCACCAACTCTCATGATTCCCGAACAGGATCAGAGGATAATTCGCGTCATCATCCAGAAAGGCTTCGCCCACCTTCCAGCGCATTTCCGCAAAACACCGCCCCGCTTTCCAGCTAACGTAACGAAATAACAGTGCTTTCGCCAGCGGATGGCTCCGTCCTCCGATCATGCTAGTGTCCTGTCTCGCAAAAAGGCTTAGGAAATGCGCAAGGAATTTTTCCCATTTTCAAGGCGCGAGGAGTGAGCTGAGCGACCTCAGTGACCGACGAGCAACGCAGAAAATGGGGAAAAGGCCTGCGTTCATTGGAAAACCCGACAAAACCCTTGGATGAACCGGCTATTATTGAACTAAACATTTACAAGCAGGTTTGTGAGACAGGACGCTAGACCCCAATCCGCGAAAAATCGAGGACACTTCGGCTGATCCTGCCCTCCTCCAGAGCCCGGATATCGCTCCCCTCATGGTCGGCAATCCGCTCGCCCTTCGAAAACTTGAAATCATACCGGCCAACCGCGCCCTCCACCGGCTCGAACAGACATCCCATCCGCAATCCGACCGGAACCGTGTCAGCCACTGGGGTATCCTCCTGCGTCCCGACCGGGAAATTCACATTGTGTACAATCGGCCGTCCATCCGCCGTCCCGATCAATTCCCGCACCATTCCGACCGCACGGCCTGCTGCCGCCGCCAAGCCTCCTCCGAACTCCGGATCCAAATTCCGACTGTCGCGATGGATCGCGTCAAAAATCCCTTCCGGCACCATCTGGCTTAAAGCCAGCGCGGGATACCCCCAAAACGCCCCTTCCAGCGCCCCAGCCACCGTGCCGGAAGAGTAGATCAAAGGTTGGGTCGTATTGAATCCAATGTTGATACCCGAAACCACCACATCCGGAGGACCGTCAACCAAGTGTCCCAGCGCCAGATTCACACAATCCGTCGGGGTCCCCGAGATCCGATAACCGGGACACCCCAGACTCCCGTCTTCCCGCACCCGGAGACCACCTCGGCGCGTTACCGCCCGCCCGATCCAACTCTTTTCATCCTCCGGTGCCGCCACCGTGACATCAAAAACACCCCTCAAAGCCTCAACCAGAACCTTCAAAAAGCCCGAATCAAAACCATCATCATTCGTTACCAAGACCCGCGAACGCATCCCCCACCCTCACCTCACACCAACCACCCCGCAAGCAAGAACCCCCGCCCCCCAAAAAAACTCTCCCCAGTCACCATGTACGAATCCCCAGTCCACACCCCCCGCAACCCCCATGGAGAAGGCATTTCCAATCCCCTTTTCCGAGCCCCCCCCACCGAGCCCCCCCCATTTACTCCGAACAAACCATGCAACCCCAAGGTTGAATGGTTTGCCCAAGGTTGAATGGTTTCTGGTTTGTCGTATTCGTGTTTGCCAGCCCTTCCAAGACCCTCTTTTGTCAGTCCTCATGAACATTCGGCGCTTCTTCGACTACTGGAACCTGCGGGAAGATCCCTTCAATGCGGAGGAGGCCCGACACGATGCGGTCTACCAACGCATCATGATCGAGGCGATGACCCACCCTGACTTCGACAAAATCTACGGCTCGCCCGATCACCCCGCCACAGCCGTCGTCTTCGGGGAAAAGGGCAGTGGCAAAACCGCCATCCGCCTCCTCATGGAGCAACGTTTCGTTCAGTACAACAAGGACAACCCAAACAAAAAGATCTGGGTCATTCGCTACGACGACCTCAACCCGATCCTTGATCGGCTCTCCCGCTCGAAATCCATTCGCGGCAAAGACTACGTCTCCGCCATTCAACTCAGCGACCACCAGGACGCCATCCTCTCCATCGGCATCACCCGTCTGATCGACAGCTTCGAACTCGATACCGAGACTAGCACCGAAGCCAAGGCCCTTCGGAAAACCATCCGCAAACTTCCCCGCCAGAAACGGATCGACCTCGCGACCCTTGCCCTCCTCTACGACCAGCCAACCAGCGGGACCCGTGGCGAACGCTGGGCGAAACTCGTTTGCCTTCTCGGACTCGGAAAATTCCTCGGCGGAAAAGTCCCTCTCGCGATCACCGTCACCGGCCTCGCCGCTCTCGTTGGCGGCCTCGTCGGGACCGAGTTCCTTTCTGACGCCATCTGGCCCATTCCGACCGCCCTCGCCGGTGCCGTCGCCACCGTCTTCGGTCTCTGGCAATCCGCCGGGTCGGCCCTCAACGCGCGCCGTCTGCGCAAACGTATCACCGCCTCGATCCGAACCGTCGAATACGACCATGCTGCCCTCGCCGGGGAAATTTCCCTCATTCGCCCCGGCACCATCGACAGCGAACCACTTCCCACCGTCGACGACCATGACTCCCGCTACGACCTCAGTCAGCGCTTCATCCGGATCATCAATGAACTTGGATACCAGGGCATTGTCGTTCTCGTTGACCGGATGGATGAACCCGTCGCTGTCAGCGGCGACCCCACCAAAATGCGCTCCCTCGTCTGGCCGATGTTCAACAACAAATTCCTCCAGCAGGAAAACTACGCTCTCAAACTCCTTCTCCCGGTCGAACTCGGCTACCTCCTCAACCGCGAAAATGCCGACTTCTTCCGGACCGCCCGGATGGACAAGCAAAACATGATCGAACGGCTCGAATGGACCGGGGCAACCCTCTACGATATCTGCACCCGCCGCCTTCAAGGCTGCCAGGGCGAACGCGGACGCCGCATCGAACGGCTCGGCAACCTCTTCAGCGAGGAGGTCACCCACGCTGACATCATCGATAGCCTTGACCAGATGCACCAGCCCCGCGATGCCTTCAAATTCCTCTACGATGTCATCCAGGAACACTGCCAGAATACCCCCGACGACCAACCCATCTACACCATTCCCAAGCTGACCCTCGAACAGGTCCGCCGTCGCCAATCCCAACGCGTCCGCGACCTCCAAAGCGGTCTCGCCCCCGCCTGACCCACCTTCTCAGAGCGCCCGCGGTCGCCACACCTCCATCCGCGAGACCATCGCCGCGACGCGGTCCGCGCCCTCCGCCGGCAGCCCTCGGATCCACATCCCGACGATCGCTGCCCCGGCCAGAAAAACCATCGGCGTAAACATGTCGTTCAGCAGGTTGTCGATCATCGACAGCGCAATGTACAACGGCAAAACCATCAGCAACCGGTTCGAGGGACGCTTTAGCTCCTTCAGCGGCACCAACCGGAAAAACACGAATACCGGGAACAGGATCAGAAAGGTGATCGCCGTCAGCCCGACAACTCCATTCTGCCCCAGATAAAGAATCCACATCCCGTCCGGGACCGAGATGATCCTTCCCTCCTCATCCCGTACGAAGGACCGCTGATAACGCCCCCACCCGAATAGCTTTCGCTCCATCGCCTTTTCCGCCAGGAGCGTCTCGTTGTACATCCGGTAACTCAGGGAACCCGCCCGGTCCACCCCCACCAACTGCTCCGCCATCCGCACGACATTCTGTCCGTCCCAGGTCCCCGTTCCCCGCGTCACCATGTAACCGATCGGCACCAACGCCATCACCACAATCGCCAACCGCCGCCAACCCGCGCCCGGCAGCAAAAGGATCGCGATCCCCCCCAGCGTCAGCATCAAGGCCCCCTTCGAACGGCTCATCACCAACAGGCCGAGCATTCCCACCACCAGAACCGGCAAAAACACCGCTACCTTCCGTAACCGCTCCCGCCGCCACGAACTCAGGATCAGCGCAAATCCTGCCAGAACCGAGGTCGATGTCCACATTGCCGCCATCAACCCATGTTGCATAAAGGCCATCGGCCGATACCCGCCCCCCCGCATCGCCTGACTGAAATCGCTGAAGGCGTGAAAGCCGTAAACCATCCGGTGCAACTGGGGACTGATCAGGATCTCCAACCCGAGAAACGGTGCATACAACACCCCCGCCAAAAACAACACCAGGACCAACTCCCGCAGATGCTCGAGGGTCCGAAAATGCACCCGCCCGATCAGCCAGACGACCCCGTAGGTCAACACCCGCTCCAGCCCCAGAGAGATCCCGTCCATCACCCCCAGCCCATTCGTAACCGAGGTCGGTATCGCCACCACGATCCAGAAAATCACTGCCAAATCGACCGGATGGAACTTCAAACCCTTCCAGTCGTTCGGGTGAAACAACAACGACCCCGCCAAAACCCCCACCGCCATTGCGCTGTATTTGCTATAGTCCGGCAACGCCGGCAGACCAATCGCAAACTGCGGCAAAAACATCCACGCGAGAGCATAACAAATCGCCGCTGCCCGGTGCGGAGGCAACGCCTTGAACAACGCCAACGCAACCGGCAACCAGCCGATTAACGCGATGTAAACCAATGCAAACACGGTTCTTTCCGCCGATTGTGGATTGCCAAATCGACCTCACACAGGTAGACCCTCCCCCAACCTCATGACAACGGCAAAACTGCGCTCGGCCCTCGGGATCTTTGCTCATAACGAGGCGGAAAACCTCCCCCCCATGCTCGATTCGCTTCGAGCCCAGGATATCTTTTCCGACCCCCTCCAAACCGGGACCATCCACATCCTCGAAAACGGCTCGACCGACAATACCGCCGAAATTGCCCGCAACTACATCGCCGCCCACCCCATCCCCGGATGGGACTTCCGCGCCGAATCCCTCCCCGTCGGCGGCAAAGCCCGCACCTGGAACACCTTTGTCCACGAACTCAGCGATCCCGCCGCCGACGCCTTCGTCTTTCTCGACGGCGACATCCGCCTCCTCTCCCCCGACCTCCTCACCGCCACCGCCGCCATTCTCGCCGAAAACACCCGGATCGAGATCGTCAGCGACAGCCCCGTCAAACACCTCGCCGCCCGCGCCAACCCCTCCGCCCGCGACCGCCTCTCCCTCACCAGCTCCCGGCTTGCCGCCACCGGCAACGCCAAACTCTGCGGTCAATTCTGGGCCGGACGCACCCCCTCCATCCGCCGCATCCACATCCCCAACGGCATGCTTGTCGAAGACGGGTTCCTCAAGGCCATCCTTCTCACCGATCACTTTCGACAACCCGAGGACCTATCGAAAATCGTCCAAATACCCCACCGCCACGAATTCGAAGCCGAAACCCGCCTCCCCTCGATCATTAAACACGAACGCCGCATCCTCCTCGGCACCCTCGTCAATCAGGCCATCTTCGAGCACATGATCGCCCTCCGCCAATCCGGCGACGAACCCGCCGCCTGGTTGGAAAACCAGAACGCCCGCGACCCCGATTGGCTCGCCGAATTTTCCCGCCGAAAACTCCGTGAAACGCCTTTCCACCGCCAGGCCCGCGAATTCATCCTCCGCCCCTGGACCCAATGGCGCCAAACCCGCTCCCCAAAACTCCTCCCCGCAGCCCTCGCCCGCCTCACCCTCAACACCCTCGTCGCCCTCTCCGCCCGCCGCGCCCTCCACCGCAACGAACTCCACTGGTAACCCCCACTCTCAAATCTCAAAACTCAAATCAACATCCCCCTTGAACAGCCCGTGAAAGCGCGCCCCTTCAAGCACCCCACTCGTCGCCTTCCCTTCCGCAAAGAAAATCCGATCCCTCAGCCCCCTTGCCTCCGCCAGTTCCCGCACCTGCGCCCGCAAACGCTCCGCCGCATTGCCCACTATAGTCGCCCGAAAACCGCTCACCAACCCCGCCAGATCGTTCCCCGAATCCCCCGAGAAAACCACCTCCTCCGGACGGAAATCGGCATGCGTCGATAACCAGACCAGCGCATATGCCTTGTTTACTCCGACCGGTAAGAGGTCGACAAGTCCGCGGTTTTCAAAAGGATCGACACTTCCAAGGGCCGCCAACCCGATCCCCGCCTCGACACAGGCCGCCGTCATCTCTTCAACCGCTCCCTCAACCCGTTCCGGCCCGCACTCGAAACTGACCTTGAAAGCCTGTTGGTGGATCGGCGCTTGCAGCTCCACCCCTGTAATCGCCCCCATCCGGCGTTCCACCGCCTCCCGGTCCCAACTCCCGACCTTTACACCGAGGTGTTCCTCATACAGTCCAAAGGGAACATACCGCCCCCGAACCTGCCGGTAGATCGAAGAACCGACATCACAGACAATCCACTCCGCCTCCGGCAGTTCATATTCCTCCATCGCCTCCATCACCGAATCAAACCGCCGCCCGGTCGCAAACACGATCGGCACTCCCCGCTCCCCCGCCAGTGCCTTGATCTCTCCCAGCGCCAACCGGTTGTCCGCTTCCCCCGGCAGCGGAATCAAAGTCCCATCAAGGTCACTCGCCAACACCTTCGCTTGAATCGTCCGATCAGGTTGAAAAAAATCAGTCATCCCGGCAACTCTCACCCATCACCCCCCAACCTTCAACCCGCAAACCATCCAACCCGCCCCCCTATGATAGGGGTAGGGATGAGGGATTGAACCTCACCCCTCCCTCC